>JAADIC010000080.1:6311-9248 GCA_013151535.1 Alphaproteobacteria bacterium
GATTGAATAAACGCCTCAATGGCGGCGTTGACCGCTTTTGGTTCTTCAATGGTTGAGGAATGGCCGCCCTTGTCCAAAATCACCAGTTGCGCCCCGGCAATCGCGCCCTTGATCCGCTCGGATTTCGCCGGAACCGTGGCCACATCTTCAGACCCGACAATGACAAGGGTCGGCGTTTTAATCGCGCCAAGCCTTTCATAAACACCGTCGCGATCAATCACGCCTTTCACCGCGCGGGTCATACCTTTGCGCCGACTTGAGGCGATCTGGTTTTGCCACGCTTTACGCTCATCGCTTCGGGCGGGATCATTCAAAAAGCTCTGACCAAACAAAATTGGCATCACCTTGCCTGCGACAGACCACAAACCCAGCCATTTGCCAAAGAAATTCATCTTACGATACTTTGGTTTATGCGCCTCGGGTTCCGCATCGGCTGACGAATCCAGCAAGATGATCGAGCGTAAAATATCGCCGTGTCCAATGCCTAAACGCATCGCGGCAAACCCGCCCATGGACAGGCCGGCAAAATGAACCTTGCCCAAATCAAGGGCGCGGATCAACGCGGCGGCATCCGCGGCGATCGTATCCATATCATAGCCGTCTTTGGTTATTTCACTTTGGCCCTGCCCGCGATGGTCATAGGCAATGCAACGGTATTTCGCACGAAAATGGGCGATTTGCTTTTCAAACATTTTGCTGCTCATCAGCAGGCCGTGGGAAAACACAATCACCTCACCCGTCCCGCCAGTTTTGGGCGCGCCCGTGTCGGTATAATGAATATCAGCCCCGTTCACATTGACAATTGGCATGGAAATTCCCCCTTGATGCAAAATGTGACGCCGCTCAATTAGGAGTGAAACTGACCACCAAACAGGCAACGTCAAAAACTGACCTATATCATGGCCCGCAAAAGCTTGGAATAAAATTCAACACCTTTTTGCAAAGCCCCAGTCCCCAGCGCAATCTGGCCCTTAACTTCCCTGTTTTGGCCACCTATAAGACGCCCAAATCAAATCAACAAAAGAGCTCCCCAATGATTAAGATTTTCGGCCATCTGGCCCCTGACACCGACGCCACCTGCTCCGCCCTGATCTGGGAATGGTATCTGCGCGACGTGCAAGGCAAAGCCGCCCAGGCCTTCGTGCTGGAAACCCCCAATACCGAGGCCGCGTTCGTGCTGAACCGCTGGGGCATCGACATGCCCGAAACCCTGCCCGCCCTCACGGCGGACGACGAGGTCGTCATCGTTGATACGAACAACCCCGCCGAGCTGCCCGAAAACGTCAACGACGCCAATATCGCCGAAATCATCGACCATCACCTGCTGGTCGGTGGTCTGAAAACCAAAGGCCCGATCAAGGTCACGATGCGCCCGGTCGCCGCCACCGCCACGGTAATGAGCTGGCTGATTGGCCGTGATCTTGACGCGGCCCCTGACGCCATAAAGGGCCTGATGCTGTCCTGCGTGTTGTCCGACACGCTGGAATTTCGCAGCCCGACAACCACACCAACCGACCGGGCGCTGGCCGAAAAACTGGCGGCTGATCTGAACATCAACATCACCGAATACGCCGCCGAAATGTTCGCCGCCAAATCCGACATCTCGCATTTCACAGACGCCGAGCTTTTGCGTCTCGATAGCAAGAAATTCGACCTTGGCGACACCAAATTGCGCGTGTCCGTGCTTGAAACCACCAGCCCGGCGCTGGTCATGGACCGCAAAGACAGCCTGAACGCCGCCATGGCCTCCGTCGCAACCGAGGATGGCGTCGATCAGGTGCTGCTGTTCGTGGTCGACATCCTGAATGAGGAGGCAACCCTGCTGATCCCCAACGCCATGGTGAAATCGCTGGCCGAGGCCTCGTTCAACACCACAGTCACCGGTGATACAGTGGTTCTGCCCGGCATCATGTCGCGCAAGAAACAGATCATCCCGAACCTCAAGCTCTGATCCCGCGCGTGACCCAAACCCTCGAAACCTTCGCCCCGATCGCTGATCGCTACGACGCGCTTTATGTCGATCTCTGGGGGTGTTTGCACAACGGATATGAGCCGTTCGCAGCAGCGGTTTCGGTGCTCAAGGCGTTTCGCGACAAGGGCGGCAAGATCATGCTGCTCACCAATTCACCACGCCCGCGCCCGTCTGTGGCGCGCCAGTTGGATAAAATCGGGGTGGCGCGGGATGTGTATCACGACATCACCGCGTCGGGCGATGCCTCGCAATTCTCGCTGGCGGCGGGGGATGTGGGCGACAACATCTATCACCTTGGGCCTGCGCATGACCTTGGGTTTTTCGACAATCTACCGGCTGATGTATTGGGGGATCGCATAATCACCCGCGTGCCGCTGGATCAGGCCGAAGGCATCGTCTGCACCGGCCTGTTTAACAACGACACCGAAACGCCGGATGATTACCGCAAGACGTTTCTTTACGCCAAAGCCCGCGGCCTGAAGCTGCTTTGCACCAATCCCGATGTGATGGTCGACAAAGGCACGCACCGGATTTACTGCGCCGGGGCGCTGGCCAACGCTTACGCCGATATGGGCGGCACCAGCCTTTATTTCGGCAAACCGCACCCGCCGATCTATGACCTTGCGCGCCAACGGCTGAACGAATTGGGCCAGATCGAGGATCACCGCATCCTCTGCATCGGTGACGGCATCAACACCGACATTCGCGGCGGCATCGGCGAGGATCTGGATACCCTGTTCATCACTGGCGGATTGGCCGCCAGCGAAACCGGCACCGATCAGCAACCCGACCCCGAAAAACTGGAAACTTTCCTCGGTGCCGCACAAATGTCGCCCACCTACGCCATGGGCCATTTGCGCTAAAGGTTAACAATGCCGTGCGCAAGATCGTATGTACAGCATGTGTACAGGTTGTGTACGCCCTGTGCATGCCCGTTTTCACGCCTCCAGCAAAAAGTTAACGCC
>JAADIC010000062.1 GCA_013151535.1 Alphaproteobacteria bacterium
TTCATATGATGATTGAAAAAGCGATCCGGCAAAAGGATGTTCTTTTGGCCTATCAGCCGGTCGTGGCAGCGCGCAATCCCGAGGTTCCGGCATTCTATGAGGGGCTGATCCGTATTCTTGACGAAGATCACAACATCCTGCCTGCGGGCGATTTCATGCCCGTGGCCGAAACCCGTGAAGTCGGGCGGATCATTGATTGTCTGGCGTTGGAACTGGGGCTGAATACCCTGATGGAACAGCCCGATCTGCGGCTTTCGATCAACATGTCGGCCCGCAGCATCGGCTATCAACGCTGGACAGAAGTGCTTAATCAGGGGCTGGCCAGGGATGGCACCATTGCCGAACGGCTTATTCTGGAAATCACCGAATCCTCGGCCATGATTATGCCCGATCTGGTGACCGTATTTATGGCCGACATGCACCGGCGTGGCATCAGTTTCGCGCTGGATGATTTTGGCGCGGGCTTTACCGCCTTTCGTTATCTCAAGGAATTCTATTTCGACATCGTGAAAATTGACGGCTCTTTCATTCGCAACATTCACGAGGATGCCAATAATCAGGTTCTGACCTCAGCACTTGTATCCATCGGCCAGCATTTTGACATGTTGACCGTCGCCGAAGCGGTGGAATGCCAGCAAGAAGCGGCGTTTTTGCAGGCGGCCGGATTTGATTGTTTGCAGGGCTATTATTTCGGCATGCCCACCACCATGCCCGTCTGGCAAAAACAGGCTGAGGCGCGGGCGGCGTCCTGATTGTATGCGGAAGTATCCTGATTTTCCGTCTTTCTGCGACTAAAGCCGATAGTTCCGGCCGCTTTTTGGCTTTTTGGTAATTATATATTTCCAGAAAAGCCTATTGCGCAATATTATAATCTATTGTATCGCCTTTTCGTAATAAAGATGCGAACCGATTGTGCTGACAATCCTTGGGATTGGTTTTATGCTGCAATGCAGAAACGAATCGGTTTTCACATCAGAAAGGGTTGAACATGAGCAATGTCGTAATCGCATCCGCGGCCAGAACCGCAGTAGGCAGCTTCAGCGGCGCCTTCGCCAACACCCCCGCCCATGATCTGGGCGCAGCGGTGCTTGAGGCCGTGGTCGAGCGCGCCGGCATCGAAAAAGGCGAAGTGTCCGAGACCATTCTTGGTCAGGTTCTGACCGGTGGTCAGGGCCAGAACCCGGCCCGTCAGGCCCATATCAATGCCGGTCTGCCGGTTGAAAGTGCGGCCTGGGGCATCAATCAGGTTTGTGGTTCAGGCCTGCGCGCCGTTGCTTTGGCGGCTCAACAAATTCAACTTGGCGACGCCGATATCGTGGCGGCTGGCGGTCAGGAAAACATGAGCCTCTCGCCGCATGTGGCCAATCTGCGCCCCGGGCAAAAAATGGGTGATCTGAAATTTATCGATTCGATGATTAAAGATGGCTTGTGGGACGCCTTCAACGGCTATCACATGGGCCAAACCGCCGAGAACGTCGCCAACCAGTGGCAGATTTCGCGCGATCAGCAGGACGAATTCGCCGTGGCCTCGCAAAACAAGGCCGAGGCGGCACAAAAGGCTGGCAAGTTCACGGACGAGATCATCGCCTTCACCGTCAAGACCCGCAAAGGCGAAACCGTGGTCGATGCGGATGAATATATCCGCTACGGCGCAACTATGGAAGCCATGCAAAAACTGCGGCCCGCATTCGTGCGCGACGGTGGCAGTGTGACGGCGGCCAACGCCTCGGGCATCAATGACGGCGCAGCAGCGGCCCTGTTGATGAGCGTGGACAACGCCGAAAAGCGTGGCATCCAACCCTTGGCACGCATCGCCTCTTTCGCCACTGTTGGCCTTGACCCATCAATCATGGGCGCGGGTCCGATTTTCGCGTCGCGCAAGGCGCTGGAAAAGGCCGGTTGGTCGGCAAGTGACCTTGATCTGGTCGAAGCGAACGAGGCTTTTGCCGCACAAGCCTGCGCGGTCAACAAGGATATGGGCTGGGATCCGGCGATTGTAAACGTCAATGGCGGCGCGATTGCCATTGGCCATCCGATCGGGGCCTCCGGCGCGCGTATTCTGAATACACTGCTGTTTGAAATGCAACGCCGCGACGCCAAGAAGGGCCTTGCCACCCTGTGTATCGGTGGCGGCATGGGCGTTGCCATGTGTCTTGAGCGGGACTGATCGCATAGCGGCCATTCCCAAAAAACAAACCCGGTCCGGGGCGTTTTACGCTAAACAGCCCCCGGATCAACCTAGTCAAATGTGAACAAAGGAATGGCGAATATGGGACGAGTGGCAATAGTAACCGGCGGCACACGCGGTATCGGGGCGGCAATTTCAAAGGCTTTGAAGGCAGCCGGATACATTGTGGCGGCGAATTACGCTGGAAATGATGAAGCTGCGGCGGCTTTTTCGGCGCAAACCGGCATTGCCACCTATAAATGGTCGGTGGCCGATTACGACGCCTGCACCCAAGGCATTGCCAAGGTCGAGGCTGATCTGGGGCCGGTCGAAATTCTGGTCAACAATGCTGGTATCACCCGGGATGGCATGTTCCACAAAATGACCCGCGAGCAATGGTCCGAAGTTATGGCCACCAATCTTGACGGCTTGTTCAACATGACCCATCCACTGTGGAACGGCATGCGGACGCGCAAATTTGGCCGGGTGATAAACATCTCGTCGATCAACGGGCAAAAGGGCCAGATGGGGCAGGTGAATTATTCTGCCGCCAAGGCTGGCGATCTGGGCTTCACCAAGGCGCTGGCGCAAGAAGGCGCGTTCAAGGGCATCACGGTCAACGCGATTTGCCCGGGTTATATCGGCACGGATATGGTGATGGCAGTGCCGGAGAGTGTGCGCGACAGCATCATCGCGCAGATCCCCGTAGGCCGCTTGGGCGAACCGGACGAGATCGCCCGTTGCGTGGTGTTTCTGACGTCCGATGACGCCGGGTTCATCACCGGTTCAACCCTGACAGCCAATGGCGGCCAGTTCGTCGTTTAAGCCAAGCACCGCCGTAGAACATGAAAGCCGGCTGGGTTCAGCCGGCTTTTGCATGCAAGTCAGGCGACCTGAAGACGCTCAATCTCTTCTTTCAGCCGCAGCTTTTGTCTCTTCATTTCACCAATGGCCAGATCATCGCTTGCCGGACTTCGCTGAGCGCTTTCGACCTGTCTGGAGAGGGTTTCGTGTTTTTTCTGGAGTTCCTGAAGATGTGAACTCAAACTCATGATATTCTCCTTTGTTGGTGAGTGGTGCCTGTTTCTTATATGGGGAGTGCAGCACAAATTTTGAGTCGTGTCATCCATTCCCGATGTTTTTTTATCGTCGATTTCCCTCAGATTCTCGCAAACTGTTGATTTCGTTACGGAGAAGTTTTTGTAACATTTGAGGCGATATCAGGCTAACCAGCCCGCCAAGCACGATCAGGGCGAGGCCAGACAGAGTGATAAACCCGGGAACCTCACCAAACCAGAAGAAACCGACCGGGATCGCCGCCACCAGGTTGAAATAAAAGAACGGCGCGAGGGTTGAGGCCTCGGTGCGTTGATAGGCCATGACGGTCAGAAAATGCGTTAAGGCGGTGACTAGTCCAAGCGCGATAACCGGCAGGAAAACCGTCGCGCCAACTGTCGTTATTTGTGGCAACGCGAGGGGTGCGAGCATGGCTGACCCCAGCAAACATTGCACCGCCAGTGCCGAAACCGGATTACCAAAAGCCGCCGCGCCGCGTGACAGGGCCAGAAACGCCCCCAGACAGACCCCGCCAAGAAGCGCGTATAATGTGCCAGTATCCACGCCGCCAGCCGGTTGCAGGATCAGAATTGCCCCCAGAAAGCTGGCGAAAGCCCCTGCGATACGCGGCCAGGACAGGCGTTCGCGGTAAAGCCGCACCGACAGCAATATCGCCACAATCGGCGCGATCAGAAAGCCGCCAACCGCGTTGGCCAGCGGGATCATCGACAGGGCGATTATAAGCAAAGTCATGGCCGCCATGACCAGCGCCGTGCGCACAACCATGCCGCCGCGATCTTGCGTCGGTATCCGGATCGGAGTTTTGGTTGCGCGCGCGATCACAAGCGCGATCAATCCGGCGGTGAAATAGCGCAGGAATACAATGACGAAAGGCGACTGGGTATCGCCAAGCTGTTTTGACAAGGCGTCGCCAAATGGGGTCAGGGACATGGAGAGAAGGATCAGTAAAACGCCGCTTTGCAATATCGTGGCCTGAATGTCCCTGTCCGATGGATGCCCGACAGGTGCTCTTAGCCTCTAAGCCGCAAAAGTTAACAAAGGATTAAAATTCAAGCGCGCCACCACCGCGCAGAATACGGCGCGCAGCCGCCGTGGCGCTGTCACGATCCCCATCATGGGCCGCACCTTCATGCAAGATCAGCGGCGCGTGCAAACAGAACGGCCCCTTGGTGGATTTGCGCGCGCGCAGGATGATCCGCCCCGCCGGTTTACCCTGACGCGCCGCCAGCGGTTTAACCGCAATGTCGCCCACGCGCCCGTCCAGACAGCCAAGAATTTCCGGCAAGCGCTCGGCCAGATGCACAAGTGTCAACATACCTTTGGGTTTCAGGCGGCGAATGGCGATGTCGATCCAGTCCGCCAGCGGCGTTTCCTCGCGAAAGGCGCGTTCGCGCCCACCATCATGGGCCGCAGTGCCGCCCGAGCGCACAAGATAAGGCGGATTGGCGATCACATGATCGAAGGATTGCGCCCGCAGATCGTCAGGCAGCGCGGCCAGATC
>JAADIC010000291.1 GCA_013151535.1 Alphaproteobacteria bacterium
ATGTGCAGGATCCGGGGCTGAGTGCCGGGGCGGCGGTGACCAGCGGTAAATTCGCCACCAAACAGGGCCTGCCGGGTGTTTCACCCATGGCAGAACGTATGGGGCTGGAGCGTGATCTGGCGTTGGTCGAGATGACTGGCGCACGCTATCACGCCGATCAGATCACTACGGCGATTGCCCTGCCTGCGCTGGCACGCGCCAAAGCGGCGGGGCTTGACGTAACGGCTGGCGTGTCGATCCACCACCTGACGTTGAACGAACTGGACGTGGGTGATTACCGCACCTTTTTCAAGGTCAAACCGCCTTTGCGTGCGGAAGATGATCGTCTGGCGGTGGTTGAAGCCGTAGCCTCGGGGCTGATCGATATCATCTGTTCGATGCACACGCCACAGGATGAGGAAAGCAAGCGCCTGCCTTATGAACAGGCGGCGAGTGGCGCTGTGGCGCTTGAGACATTTCTGCCCGCCGCCATGCAGCTTGTGCATTCCGGCGCACTTGATCTGGCCGGGCTATTTCGCGCGATTTCGCTAAATCCGGCGCGGCGTCTTGGCCTGCCCGGTGGACGCATGGCTGTTGGCGCACCGGCTGATCTGGTGCTGTTTGACGCGGATGCGCCGATCATTCTGGATCGCTTCGGGCTAAAATCGAAATCCAAAAACACCCCGTTTGACGGCACGCGGATGCAAGGGCGGGTGTTGCGCACCTTTGTCGGTGGCATGCAAGTGTTTGAAAAGGGGGAGTAATGTTGCCAGTATTTGAAACTGCGCCGCTGACACTCGGTCTGGTTGCGCTTGCCGCCTATCTGCTTGGCTCGATCCCGTTCGGGATTGTGATTGCACGCGTGATGGGCTTGGGCGATTTGCGCGAGATCGGCTCGGGCAATATTGGCGCGACCAATGTTTTGCGCACTGGCAACAAGCTGGCGGCGTTTCTGACGGTGGTTTTTGATGCCGGCAAAGGGGCGATGGCGGTTTTACTGGCGGCTGCGTGGTTCGGCGCGGATGCGGCACAAATTGCCGGACTGGCGGCGTTTCTGGGCCATCTTTACCCGGTCTGGCTGGGCTTCAAGGGCGGCAAAGGCGTGGCGACATTTCTGGGCATCCTGCTGGCGCTTGGCTTTTGGGCCGGTTTTGCCGCCTGCATGACGTGGCTGGCGGTGGCGGTTCTGTTTCGCATATCATCGCTTGCGGCATTGGTCGCAGCGGCAAGTGCGCCGGTTTGGTTGTTCATGTTGGGGAGTGGTAATGCAGCCCTTTTAGCCGCCGCTCTTGCGTTGCTGATCTGGCTTCGCCATGCTGCAAATATTCGGCGACTTTTGAGCGGAACAGAGCCAACCATAAGCGGCAAAAAGAAGGCCTAGAATATATCGGGGGATATAATGACATTTTCGGACTCCATCCAAACCTGCTTCAAGAAATACGCAACGTTTCAGGGCCGCGCCAGCCGCTCGGAATACTGGTGGTGGGTTTTGTTTGTGTTCGTTGCCGGGCTGATCCCGATGCTGGGAATGATCGTTTCGCTAGCGACGCTCATCCCGTATCTGGCCGTTACCGCGCGGCGGTTGCATGATGGTGGACGGTCCGGTTGGTGGCAGATCGGGCCGATCAGCCTTGGGATAGTCACAACCGTGATGATCGGTCTGGACGCGTTTATTCTGGCCTATGCCGCCGGTATCGCGGCATTTGCCGTGGCCATTCTGACGCTGGTCTGGCTTATTCGTGTCGGCACGAGCGGCCCGAACGAATTCGGCGACGATCCGCTGGGCGGGGTTGCCCCTGACGATTCAGACGGTGGTGATGGCTACACCAGCACACGCATCCCAACAGTCAGGCGCGATTAGAGCGTTAATACTTGCCCAATTCGATTTTTGGTTGACACCCGCTTTCGCCACCGTCCCGAATGAAAACTTCAGTAAGAAACCACAGCTACTGCGCTAGCGGGCTAGCGGGCTAGCGGGCTAGCGGGCTAGCGGGCTAGCGGGCTAGCGGGCTAGCGGGCTAGCGCTAGCGGGCTAGCGGGCTAGCGAAGTGGCGCACTTATTTTCCGTTATTTGTCAACTGTCTAGAACGAAATCATTCCGATCGGAGTCATGGATTCACCCATCAGTCCGAAGCAGCATTTGCTTTTCAAAGCTGTTCGGGGCTGTGGGTGAATTCACCTATATCGGGGTCACCCTAATAACTATATTCGCCATAAATCCGGCCCAAATCACCGCACCATTCACCGTTATACTTCGCCAGCAACTCATCCGCCGGGGTGCGCCCGTCGGCGACGGTTTCTTGCAATGCGTTCAGGAAGTGGCTTTCATCCGGCAGCAAACCACCGACGCCGGGCATGGCGCGCGCCTTTAGGCCGACTTCGGTGATGTCCAGAACCTCGGCCGCCAGATGGCGCATGTTCACACCACCGACTTCGGAATGGAGGCCACCGACCGACGCCATGACCCGCCAGTTTTCACGGGTCTCGGCATCCCAATCCTTGCACAGATCCCAAGCGGCATCGAGCGCGCCCTGATCGTAGAGCAAGCCAACCCAAAGCGCTGGCAGCGCGCACAGACGCCGCCATGGGCCACCATCAGCACCGCGCATTTCCATGTATTGCTTGATCCGCGCCTCGGGGAAAATCGTTGTCAAATGGTCGGCCCAGTCAGACAGGGTTGGCTTTTCGCCGGGTAAAGCAGGCAATTCACCGCGCAGGAAATCACGGAAAGACTGGCCCAAAGCGTCGATATATTTGCCGCTCCGATAGACAAAATACATCGGCACATCCAGCGCGTATTGAACATAGGCCTCAAACCCGAACCCGTCCTCAAATACAAACGGCAGGGTTCCGGTGCGGTCAGGATCGAGATCACGCCAGATGCGCGAGCGCCAGCTTTGGTGGCCGTTAACCTTGCCCTCAAAAAACGGCGAATTGGCGAACAGCGCGGTGGTAACCGGCTGCAAGGCCAAAGCCACGCGGAACTTTTTGACCATGTCGGCCTCGGAGGCGAAATCAAGGTTCACCTGCACGGTGCAGGTGCGGCGCATCATTTGGGTGCCATGGGTGCCAACCTTGCGCATGTAACTGTCCATCAACTTATAGCGGCCCTTGGGCATCAGCGGCATCTGTTCGTGGGTCCATTCCGGCGCGGCGCCTAGGCCGATAAAACCGACGCCGATCATGTCGGCGATTTCCTTGACTTCTTTCAGGTGCACATTCACCTCGTCACAGGTCTGGTGGATGCTTTCCAGCGGTGCGCCGGACAGTTCAAGCTGGCCACCCGGCTCAAGCGACACATTCGCGCCATCTTTTTCCAGCCCGATAATGTTTTCACCCTCCAGAACCTCAGACCAGCCGAACCGGTCACGCAGGCCGGTCAGAACCGCCTTGATCGAGCGGTTGCCCTCGTAAGGCAGGGGCAGCAGCGTGTCTTTGCAATAGCCGAACTTTTCGTGCTCGGTGCCGATGCGCCAGTCTGATTTGGGTTTGCAGCCATCGGCCAGCAATTGTGCCAACTGGTCGTGATGTTCGATCGGCCCGCCGCCGGATTGTGGGATGGACATAGGGCTGAAGCTCCGGTTTCTGCGGGCCAGACAATTGGCACGTTCTGGTCACCTAGAAGTTCAGGTCGGGCGGTTCAAGTCAAGGCACGAAATTTCGGATCGCCGCGCCAGATCACTCGTTTGTGTTCGCCGCCTGTGTTGACCGCCTCGATCAGGCGCGATTGTTCGATGCCGGGCAAGGCGGAAAATGCGTCAAACAGGTTTTTCGCACCAGCCGCCCCGACCGGAATGAACAGGGTCGGCCCCTCGGATTGTTTCAACACCCAAACCCGGCCAAGGCTGGGGATCGAACGGATTTCGAGCCGTGTCATAGCAGCGATATCGACCGTGTCGCCACCAAGGGACGTGAAATAGGAAATCTGGCGTTCGGTGACTTCGATCAGGCCCGGAGGGAGGACCGAGCCGTCGCCGCCGTGGTTGAATTGCGCGCGGCGATAGGCGGCCCATCCGGCAGCGAAACCGATCAGCATCAAAAGCCCGCCGATGGCTTCGCCCATCCAGTTGTAATGGGTGTAGGCGCGCCAGAAGATGCGCAGGCCAACAAGCGCGATCACACCTGCGGCGAAAGTTTCGGCCCAGCGGCGCACAAAGCGCGCCATTTCAGGGCGGATAAAACCACTCATTTCCAGTCTCCCAAGGTGGATTGCCACAGGGCTAGGGCGGCAACAGCGGCGGTGTCGGCGCGTAAAATACGCGGGCCGAGGCTGACGGAAGTGACAAAGGGCAAGCGGCGCAGGGTTGCAAGTTCGTCTGGTGAAAAGCCACCTTCGGGGCCGATCAAGATGGCCCATTTACCGGGCTTTTGCGCGGTAAGGGTGGCGCGTGTGCCCGCGAGGGTTTCATCACAAAGCATGATCCGGCGGTCGTCCGGCCAGTTGCGCAGAAGTGTTTCGAGCTTTTGCAAATCGACCACCACGGGCACAAAAGTTCCACCGCATTGCTCGGCTGCTTCAATTGCATGGGCTTGTTGACGGTCAAGGCGGAAACGCTCGGAATTGGTGAAATCGCTCTGCACCGGCATGATCCGCGCCGCCCCCATTTCGGTGGCTTTTTCAACGATAAAATCGGTGCGGGCCTTTTTGACGGGGGCAAACATCAGCCACAGATCGGGCGGGTTGATCTGCGGCGCGGCCTGTTCAAGGCAGGTGAGAACGCCGCCCCGCTTGCCAGCGCTGGTCACTTCACAGCTCCATTCACCATCCTGCCCGTTGAACGCGGCCACCAGATCACCAACCCCAAGGCGCATGACCCCGAAAAGATAGTGGGCCTGCGCGCGCGACAGATCAAGCGATTGCTTTGCCGCCAGCTTCGCGTCTAGAAAGAGTCTGATTTTCGCCCGTTTCACAGCCATAGGCCCTATCTATGACCCCGCCAGATCAATTGCCAGATCAAGTTGCGCCCGAAGTCGAGGGGCAGGTTGCCGATGCGGTTGCGCGCAATTGGGTTGATCGTTGGATGCCTGCCTGGTCGCGGCCCTATTTGCGGCTTTCACGCGCCGATCGGCCTGCGGGCACTTGGTTGCTGTTGCTGCCATGCTGGTGGGGTTTGGGGCTGGCGGCGGCGGCTGATCCTGCGGGGCCAAACCTGATGGATGGCTGGATATTTGTGGCCATGGCCATCGGGGCATTCCTGATGCGCGGCGCGGGCTGCACATGGAACGACATTTCGGATCGCGATTTTGATGGTAAGGTCGCGCGCACCAGATCGCGGCCCATCCCTTCGGGGCAAGTCACCACCAAACAGGCCGCTGGCTGGATGATCGCGCAGGCGTTGCTGGCGTTTCTTGTGCTGCTAACGCTTAACAAAACCGCGATTCTGCTGGGCATCCTTGCCCTGTTGCCGGTGGTGATCTATCCGTTCGCCAAGCGGTTCACATGGTGGCCGCAGGTGTTTCTGGGGCTTGCCTTTAACTGGGGCGCGTTGCTGGGCTGGGCTGCACATACCGGCACGCTTGGCTGGCCGCCAGTGTTGCTTTACCTCGCTGGCATAAGCTGGACGCTGTTTTACGACACCATCTATGCCCATCAGGATAAGGACGACGACGCGTTGATCGGCGTGCGTTCCACCGCGCGGCTGTTTGCTGAAAACACAAAACGCTGGCTGCTGGGGTTTTTCATGCTTTCGGTGTCCCTGATGGGGGTGGCGGTTATTCTGGCCCTTGGCCCGAACGCCGGTATCATCGCGATGCTGGTTGCACTGATCGGGCCCTGGGCGTTTGGTTGGCACCTAAGCTGGCAGCTTCGTCGCCTTGATATCGACAATCCCGAGAACTGCCTGCAACTGTTTCGCGCTAACCGCGATACCGGGCTTATTCCTGCGCTGTTTTTCGCCATAGCGGCGATACTTTGATTGTATCCACAGGGCCGTGCGGCTAGAAACGCGCGGTAGCAGGATTTAGCCCCTAGGGATCACACAGCAAAATGCAGCGATTTGCCTTGTTCACTGGTGCGATGGTTTTCGCGGTCGCGGCGGCGATTTCGTTTTTGACCGCCAGTTTTCTGGCAGATTATGTTGAGCGCTCGACCGGGCGCAAGATTGATACGGTTCTGCAACAGGCCGGCTTTGACTGGGTTTCCGTGCGCACGGACGGTTTGCTGGTCTATGTGTCCGGCCCGGCCCCGAAAGAGGCGGTGCGCTTCAACGCCTTGGCCAGCATCAAACAGGTCGTGGCCCCGGACCGGGTGATCGACACCATCAAGGTGGCTGATCCTGACGATCTGCACCCGCCACAATTCTCGTTGGAACTGTTGCGCAATGATGACGGGATTTCGCTGATCGGGCTGATCCCCGACAAGACCGGGCGCGCAGGCATTCTGGATACACTGGCGGAAATCAGTGTGAACACCGAAGTCACCGACATGCTGGAAACCGCCGACTATCCACAGCCCGATGGCTGGGTTGAGGCGCTTGATTTCGCCCTGACCTCGCTGCGCTCGTTGCCGCGCTCGAAAATATCGGTCACGCCGCAAAAGGTGACAATCACCGCGATCACCGAAAGTCAGGACGAAAAGACCGCGATTGAGAACAAGCTGCTGACCATGCGGCCCGACGGCATTGCGCTGGATATGAAAATCTCGGCCCCGCGCCCGGTAATCACTCCATTCAGCCTGCGCCTGATCGTGGATACGGCAGCGGTTTGACAGTTGCTCAGCCGATAACGAAGAAAGCCGCGAGCAGATACTGGGCGCGGCCCGCGCGGTTGGTCTGCAAAGCGAGGCGAATTGCTCCATCGGGTTGGGCGCGCCGACACCGCGCTGGGCCGAAGCCGCAGTGCTGTCCATTCAGGCGCTGGCCGAGCTTGGCGGCGGCAGTCTGACCTTTTCGGATGCGGATATCACGCTGGTGGCCAACACCGAGACCAAACAGATCGACTTTGATCGGATCGTCTACAATCTGGAGCAGGGCCTGCCGGATGTGTTTTCCGTGCGCGCCATCCTGCCGCCAAAACCGGTTGTTGAAGGCCAGCATGCCGTGGTAACGCCGCCCGAATTTCTGGCCACCAAAAGCCCGGAAGGGCTGGTGCAGATGCGCGGGCGTGTGCGCGATGAGCGCACCCAGGTTTCAGTTAACAACTACGCCAAGGCGACCTTTGGCGGTGAGAATGTTGACGACACCACAAGAACGGATGGAAGCATTCCCGATGGCTGGCCCTTGCGCATTCTGGCCGGGCTGCAATCGCTTGGGCTGCTGAATAACGGTATTCTGATCGTCAGCCCCGAAATGCTGGAAATTCGTGGCGTGTCGAGCCGCCCCGAGGTTTCCACCGAAGTGACGCAAATCCTGTCGGAAAAACTTGGCGATGCATCAAAGTTCAAGATCAACATCACCTATGAAGAGGCCCTGAACCGCCAGTTGCTGCTGCCGACCCCGCAAGAATGTGTGGACCGGATCAACGAATTGCTGAAGGCGAACCAGATCGTGTTTGCCCCCTCCTCGACCAAACTTGACAGCAAGGGTTTCGCGGTTGTCGAAAAAATTGCCGAAGCGATGGTGGATTGCAGTGAAGTGCCGATGGAAATTGGTGGCCATACCGATAGTCAGGGCCGCGACAGCATGAACCTGACCCTGTCTCAGGCCCGGGCCGAGGCGGTGTTGGACGGGTTGCTGAGCAATGAGGTTCTGACCAGCTTTTTGCGCGCCAAAGGCTATGGCGAAAGCCAGCCGATTGCCGATAACAAGACCGAAGAAGGCCGCCAGGCCAACCGCCGCATCCAGTTTCGCCTGATCGGACCGGACGAGGAAGAAACAGCCGTGGTGCCGGTTGAAACCGCCCCGCCGGCAAAAGAAGAACCACACGAGGAGAATTGATATGGGCAGAACCGAACTTGTCATCGTCATGGCGGTCATCCTGTTTGTGGCCTTCCTGCTGGGCTGGGGCAGCCATTTGCTGTTACGCCGCTTCAACCGCGTCGGCACCAGCAACGTGGCCGAGCTGGACCATATGGCCAGCGCCCTGCACGAGGCCGAGGAAACCCGCGACGAGGCGATTTCCTATATGCAGGGGCGTGAGGCAGAGCTGACCGGCCTGTTGGGCCAGTCCCAAGCGGAATTGCAGGCGGCCATGGACGGGCTTGGCGAAGCGCGGCGCGAGGCGGTGGAATTGCGCACCTATATCGAGCAGAATTCCTGAATATTTTTGGAACGCTGAAAGGCTGGATTACCAGCGTTTGAGGGCGGCTACGTCGGCATCTTTGCCTTGAACCCAGACCTCGCCCGAAGTGGTGATTTCCTTCTTCCAGAACGGCGCGCGGGATTTCAGGTAATCCATCAGAAACTCGGCGGCTTCAAAGGCATTTTGGCGGTGGGTCGAAGCAGTTGCCACCATCATGATCTGCGCACCGGGCTTTAACGCACCAAAGCGGTGGATGATCCGGCTGTCGGTCAATTGCCAGCGGTTAAGGGCGTCGGTTTCGATCTGTTCCAGCGCCGGTTTGGTCATGGCGGGGTAGTGTTCGATCAGCATTTCACGCAGATCACCGGCAGGATTATTGCGCACGATGCCGGTGAAAGTGACGATTGCGCCCGCGCCATCGCCAAAACCTGCAAGCTCGGCCGCCAGATCGAAATCCTGTTCCTGCACCCGGACGCTCATGTGTCAGCCGCCCGTCATCGGCGGGAAAAACGCAACCTCGGTCGCACCTTCCAGCGGGGCGTCAAATTCCACAAGGGTTTGATTGACCGCGACGCGAATGGCGGACAGATCGGAAAACGCCAACTCATAGCGGTCTTCACGCGCGCTGAGTTCACTGACCAGTTCGGCTACGGTTTTCGCATTGGTTTCAACTTGTTCGCGCGGCACGCCAATGCGTTCGCGGACCCAGGCAAAATAGACCACATCAATCATTTCGCATCCTCTTTCAGGTAAGGCAATGCCTTGCGGAAATAGTCAAAGCCCGTCACCAGCGTCAGCAATCCAGCCAGCCATAACAAACCGGTGCCGATGGCCTGGGAATAGATGAAGCCGTTATATTTCCAGCCCAGACCCAACAGGTCTTCTTCGCGCCCTTGCAGAATGTCCTGCGCCATTTCCGGTGTGAAGCCAAAGGCCAGCACGCCGTAATAATGTTCAAACAAACCTTGGGAAAACAATACCATCACCGCAACCATCTGCGCCGCCGTCTTCCATTTTGCAAGCGTCGTCACCGGCAGGCCCGAGGCGCGCGCGCCAAGGAATTCGCGCAGGCCCGACACGCCGACCTCGCGGAACATGATGGCGGCGGCGGGGATCAGGATAAGCAGGGACTGGTCATAATACCGCCCTCCGATTTTGATGCCAAGGCCGCTCATCATCAGGGTCAGCAGCAGCAGCGCCAGAATTGTCATGGCTTTGTCGGCGATCGGATCCATCATTTTACCAAAATTGCTGGTTTGATCCCAACGGCGCGCCAGATAGCCATCGATGTAATCGGTCAGCGCGGCAAATGTGAACAGCCCCAGCACGGCCCAGTCGGAAACCGGGCGCGGCAGGGTCAGGTACAGAACCACGATCAACGGGGCGGCGGCCAGCCTGAAGATGGTCAGGATATTGGGAAGGTTCCAGTGCATTTGCGGCCCTTTGATTGCGTTCGCTAGCTTTAGAGGATTAACCGCGTTCATGAAAGTAGTCATGCACGGTTTGTGCCAGTGTATCCGAAATGCCCTGAACCGACTTCAAATCTGCGAGACCGGCGCGCGACACCGCCTTGGCCGAGCCGAAATGCGCCAGCAGCGCGCGTTTGCGGCCTGCCCCGACGCCCGGCACATCATCAAGCGGGGTGGCACCAACGGCCTTGGCGCGTTTGGCGCGGTGGGCACCGATGGCGAAACGATGCACCTCATCACGCAGGCGCTGGATGAAATAGAGCACGGGGTCGTTGTGGCGCAGGGCGAAGGGGCGCTGGTTCGGGCGATAAAACTCCTCCTTGCCTGCATCACGATCTTCGCCTTTGGCGACGCCGATGAACGGCACGTCGGTGACATTCAGATCGTGCAGGATTTCAGCAACAGCCGACACCTGCCCTGCCCCGCCGTCGATCAACAGCAAGTCGGGCCAATTGCCGGATTTGCGTTCCGGGTCTTCTTTCAGCAGGCGTTTGAAGCGGCGCGACAGCACCTCTTTCATCATGGCGAAATCATCACCGGGGGTGATGGATTTGTCCTTGATGTTGAACTTGCGGTAGGCGGATTTGATGAAACCTTCGGGGCCAGCCACGATCATACCCCCCACCGCGTTGGTGCCGGAAATATGCGAGTTGTCGTAAACCTCGATCCTTTGGGGTGGTTCTTTCAGATCAAACGCCTCGGCCAGACCGGCCAGCAATTTCGCCTGCGCCGTGGTTTCGGCAAGGCGGCGGGCAAGGGATTCACGCGCGTTGCGGTGGGCGTTTTCAACCAGCTCGGCCTTTTCACCGCGCTGGGGTAACAGAAGGTCAACCTTGCGGCCCAGCTTGTCAGACAAGACCTGCTGCATCAGGTCGTGGTTCTCAATCAGGTTCGAGAGCAGGATCATGCGCGGCGGCGGGCGGTTGGCGTAAAACTGGCCCAAAAATGCCTCCAGCACTTCGGGCGCGTCAGCACCCGAACCTGTGCGCGGAAAATAAGCGCGGTTGCCCCAGTTCTGGTTGGCGCGGATGAAAAACACCTGCACGCAGGCCTGCCCACCATCCAGATGCAAAGCGATCA
>JAADIC010000374.1 GCA_013151535.1 Alphaproteobacteria bacterium
ATGTAAGGTCCAAGGCCAGCGCGGCAATGGGCGGTGGCCTTTTCGCCAGCGGCTTTGACGGCCAGAACATCCATGCCGTCAACCGCTTCGCCGGGGATGCCAAAGGCCTGGCCGCGGGTGTAAATATCGGGGGTGGAGGTTGAGCGCCTCATGGCTGTACCCATGGCGTATTGATTGTTTTCAATGACAAAAATCACTGGCAGCTTCCACAGGGCGGCCATGTTGAACGTCTCGTAAACCTGCCCCTGATTTGAGGCGCCATCGCCGAAATAGGCGAAGGATACGTTGTCATTTCCACGATACCAGTTGGCAAAGGCAAGGCCGGTTCCAAGCGGCACTTGGGCGGCGACGATACCGTGACCGCCGAAAAAGTTTTTCTCGGCTGAGAACATGTGCATGCTCCCGCCCTTGCCCTTGGAATAGCCGTCAATGCGCCCCGTCAACTCGGCCATGACACCGTTCGGGTCCATGCCGCAGGCCAGCATATGGCCGTGATCGCGGTAAGATGTGATGCGCTGGTCACCCTCTTTCGTGGTGGCTTCAAGACCTACCACGACCGCTTCTTGGCCGATATAAAGGTGGCAGAAGCCACCGATCAGGCCCATGCCGTAAAGCTGGCCGGCCTTTTCCTCGAATCGCCGGATCAACAGCATTTCGCGATAATGGCCCAGCAATTCCTGTTTTGAAGTGTTTGATTTGGGGGCGGATTGGCGGATTTTCTGGTGCTTTTCTTTGCGGCCATTTGTGCGGCGCTCCTGCATCGGATATTTAGTTTAATACTAAACTATCTCTTACACCATCCATTTGAGAAAAGCAAAAAAAATCCCCAAAAGAGGATTTCACAGAGTCGTGCGCTGGTTTTTTGGAGGATCAGCGGATCACAAGTTCATCACCGCGCGCCAGGCCCAGCACCTTACGGGCCCGTTCATCCAACAGATCAAGATCGAGATAATTATCGGACAGACGGCGGGTTTTGTTCTGCATGATCGCGACGTCAGTTTCAAGTTGGGCCAGTTCAACCGCAAGCTCGCGTTCCTGCGCTTGTATCTGCATGCGCCGGAACAGACCGAAATCACCCTGAACAGCGGCAAAGGTAAAATACCCGGCGAGGGAGAACGCGACGGCGAACACCATCAACGCACTAACCGGGAATTTATTGGGTTTGGGATCCATAACCTTGCCTGCCTTGGGGCCGCTCGTTTCGGCGGCTTGAGGGTGGTTCTGCCACAGAGCGAATCACTTGTGAATCCCCATTCGACATCAAATGCCAGTTTTTTTTACCGCCAGAAGGCCATTTCCTCGATCAGGGCCAGAAATTTCTTACCAAGGAATATCGGCGCATCCCAACCCAGATAGAAAAAATCGACCGCGAAAAAACCGACGACCAAAATGCCGAGAACCAGCGCGGTTTGATTGTTCATGGATGCCTCATCTTCCTCACCCCTCTTGCTTAGCGCAATCAGCCGCGCGGCGCGACCGGATTTCGTACCGATCCCGACGGTTTTTCCCAAGGCTTCTGGCAAAGTTCCGCCAAGTTCATGTGCTGGATTAAGCAATCTTGCTAAGCCCCAGCTATTCATTGGGCATTGCGACGGTAAAAGGGGAAGCATTTTGCCGGAACATTGGTTAAAATATCCTCAAATCACAAAAACCGATTCGACGAGCGAAAGCCGGGACAGCAGGATATGGACGAAATAGAGCAGTATCAGACACGGATTTTTGCGGCACTTGACAAGGTTTCCCGGCTGACCGCAGAGCTTGCGCCGCTTGCGCCTGCCAGTGCATCGCCAGCACCAGTGGATGATGGCTTGCGCCAGCGCGATCTGGCTTTGATCGAGGAACTGGAAGCAACGCTGGCCGAAGAGCGGCTTGATCTGGATAGCGAGCGCGACCTGGTTGCGGTGCTCAAAGGCAAACTGGTGGCGGCGGAACGCACCCTTGAAGAAGCACTGGCGGCAGGCGCGGCGGTTGCAGAGCTGGAAGCGGCGGCTGAAAAGGCAAAGGCGGAGCACGACAATCTGCAACAGCAGCTTGAGGTGGCGCTTGCGGAAAAAGCAGCGGCCGATCAGGCCTCGGAGCAGGCCGCCGAAACCGCCAGACGCGGGGCCGAGCGCGACGCGCAATTGCGCGAAAAAGAACAGGACCGCCAGAAAAACACCACCTCCCATCTGGAAGAAACCGTTGCCCGCCTGAACGCGCGGATCGAAAATCAGGACGTGCAGTTCCAGCGCCTGAAGGGGGCGAACGCACAATTGCGCGATTCCAACGCCTTGCTGCGCGAACGCAATGTCGAGATGTTGGGCGATGCGGATGCGATCGATCAATCGATGCGGGCCGAGCTTGAAGCCCTGAAAACCACCCGCGCGGCGGATGTGGAAGAAATGAACACCATTCTGGACGAACTGAAACCACTGGTGAAGGAGCAGGCCAATGGCTGAAGTTGACATCGAAATCGGCGGGCGGGTATTCCAAGTGGCCTGTCAGGCGGGGGAAGAGGAATTCCTCTATTCCGCCGCCAGCCTCTTGGACAACGAGGCGCAATCGCTGGCCGACGCGCTTGGCCGGGTGCCCTCCGAGCGGATGTTGCTGATGGCGGGTTTGATGCTGGCCGACAAAACCGCCGGGCTGGAAGAAGAATTGCGCAAGGCCGAACGCAAACTGGCCGAACAGGCGGTGCAACCCGGCGCACCTGTCGCGCCGATGAAACCGGAAACCGAAGTGGTTGAAGTTGAAGTCGAAGTCATCCCGCAAACGGTGATCGCGGCGTTTTCCAAGATTGCGGACCGGGCCGAGGGCGTGGCCAGTCAGGTGGAAGACGCGGCTGCCGGTTAACTTTTCGGGATAACCGCCGTCGCCTCGATCTCGACCTTGGCGCGGTCCTCGATCAGACCGGCGACCTGCACCATGGCCATGGCCGGAAAATGACGCCCCAGACGGGTACGATAAACCGCGCCCATTTGTTTCAAATTCGCCAGATATTCCTGCTTGTCGATGATATACCAAGTCAGGCGCACCAGATGTTCGGGGCCAGCCCCGGCCTCGGCCAGAACCTCGATGATATTCTGCAAGCATTGATCGACCTGTCCGACAAAATCGTCGGTCTCAAAAACCTGCTGGCCGTTCCAGCCGATATGCCCGCCCAGAAACAGCATCCGCCCCTCGGCGGCAACGCCGTTGGCATAGCCCTTGGCCGGTTTCCAGTTTTTCGGGTTCAGCAAGTCGTGGGCGAAGGGGGCGTCAGACATTTTCAAACTTTCTGCGCAGATCGTCGGGCCACGGATCAGACTTGCCGGTCGACAGGATATTGCGCACCAGGGTCTGTTGGCAGGTGAAACGGGCCTGCCCCTCACCCGCGCAAATGATTTCAATATCAAGCGAGGCCTTGCCGATGCGTTTCACCGCAAGCGTGAAATCCAGCACATCGCCAAGGCGGCTGGGGGCGGCGAACTCAACCGAAATCCGCCCCGTCGGCACCCCGCGATCATCGTCAAAATGCATCGGCGCGAAGGGGGCGTGCATGTGACTGGCAAAGAACTCCTCGATGATCGAATTTATCATCTCGAAATAGCGCGGATAGAACACGATGCCGGCCGGGTCACAATGCTGGAATTCCACCGTTCGTGTCGTCTGCCAACTCATAAAACCGTCCTGACATGCCACAGTTCGGGGAACAGTTCGACCGCCAGCATTCGGCGCAGATAGGCCACACCCGAGGTGCCGCCGGTGCCACGTTTGAAGCCGATGATGCGCTCGACCGTGGTGACGTGGTTGAAACGCCAGCGGCGGAAATAATCTTCGAAATCGACCAGTTTTTCAGCCAGCTCGTAAAGCTCCCAATGTTTTTGCGGCGCTTCATAGATTGCCTGCCAAGCCGTCACCACGCCATCATGCGCGGTATGGGTCTGGCTGACATCGCGGTTAAGAACCTCATCCGGAATGGCCAGACCTCTGCGCGCCAGCAGCATCAAAGCCTCGTCGTAAAGGCTGGGCCGGGCCAGCTCGCCGGTAAGCTGCGCCAGCACATCCGGCCTGTGTTCATGCGGCTTCAGCATGGCCCCGTTGCGGTTGCCCAACGTGTATTCGACCAGCCGGTATTGATATGACTGAAAGCCCGAAGACTGGCCGAGCTTTTCGCGAAAATGCGTATAGTCACTGGGGGTCATGGTGCGCAGAACGTCCCAGGCGTTGTTCAGTTGCTCGAAAATCCGGGCGACGCGCGACAGCATCTTGAAGGCCGGCTGAAGGTCGTCCTGTTGCAATGCGCTGCGGGCAGCGGCGACTTCATGCAGCGCCAGTTTCATCCACAGCTCGGAGGTTTGGTGCTGGATGATAAACAACATTTCATCATGCGCGTCCGTGCGTAAAGTTTGCGTGCTAAGTAATTGATCCAAATGAAGATAATCGCCGTAAGACATGCGCCCGTCAAACGACATTTGGGCCCCGTCCCGGGCCGGATCATAGGGTTGGCTCATGTGATTTTTCCTTTGATTTTATACGCGGGGCGATCCCACAGGTTATTTGTGATCACATCCTCGATGATCCCGGCGGCTGTGATCACATCGCCCTCATCGATGTAAAGCGGCGTGAAGCCAAAGCGCATGATGTCCGGCGCGCGAAAATCGCCGATGACGCCGCGCGCGATGCATGCCTGCATGGCGGCGAAACCCTCCCTGAAACGAAACGAGACCTGTGAGCCGCGATTGCGCGCATCCCTTGGGCTGGCAAGGCTCAGATTCGGGCAGCGTGTTTCAACCTCTGATATGAAAAGATCACATAATTCCATAGACTTGGCGCGAATATCGCGCATTTCGACCATGTCCCAGATGTCCAGCGCTGCCTCCAGGGATTTCAGCGCGATCACCGGTGGCGTGCCAACCCGCATCCGCTCGATCCCGGCACCCGGGCGATACTCCAGGTCAAAAGCAAACGGGGCCTCATGGCCCAGCCATCCGGACAAAGCCGGGCGCAGGCTGTCCGCGTGTTTCGGGGCCACATAGATGAACCCGGGCGAACCGGGGCCGCCATTGAGGTATTTGTAAGTACACCCAATGGCGAAATCGGCCTTTGCAGCGGTCAGATCCACATCAATCGCCCCGGCGGAATGGGCCAGATCCCAAATTGTGATCACATTTTTTGCATGGGCCTGCGCGGTCAACTCCTTCATGTCGTGGCGGCGACCAGTGCGATAATCGACCTCGGTCAGCATCAGAACCGCAACATCATTGGTCAGGTTTTCTGTTATATTATCGGGGCTTACAATACGAAGCTCGTAGTCGCTACCAAGCGAATGCAACAATCCCTGCGCCATATAAAGATCAGATGGAAAGTTGCCATTATCCGACAAAACCACCTTACGTTTCGGGTTCAACTCCAGCGCCGAGGCCAGCGCCTGATAAACCTTGATCGACAGCGTGTCGCCTGTGATCACACTGCCCTTCGCCGCCCCGATCAGCCGCCCGATCCGATCACCGATATCTGTGGATAACCGCATCCATCCGGCCTTGTTCCAACCGCCGATCAGCATCTCACCCCACTGATTGCGCATCATGTCCGAAACGTGATCACACGCCGCCTTGGGCAGCGGGCCAAGCGAGTTGCCATCAAGATAGATCACCCCCTCGGGCAGGTGAAACATGGCTTTGGTTCTGCGAAAGTCGCTCATCTGTCAGGTGTCTTTCTTCAGGCGAAATCGTTGTATTTTTCCGGTCTGGGTTTTCGGCAACTCGTCGATGAACACGACCGATCGTGGGTATTTATAGGGTGCAATAAGCGCCTTAACATGATCTTGTAAGGCTTTGATCGTAATGGTATCTTTTATGATCCCTTCCTCCAGAACCACATGCGCCTGAACGATATGACCGCGCGCTTCATCCGGGGCCGCGATCACGCCGCACTCCACCACGAATTCATGCGACAGAAGTGCTGCCTCGACCTCGGGACCGGCGATATTATAGCCGGACGAGATAATCATATCATCGTTGCGCGCCGCGAAATGATAATAGCCATCCGCGTCGCGCACAAAAGTGTCACCGGTGATATTCCAGCCGTTGCGCACATAAATCGCTTGCCGCGCGTCATTCAGATAGCGACACCCGGTTGGCCCGCGCACAGCCAATCTTCCGGGTTCACCATCGGCAACCTCAATCATGTGCTCATCAACGATTTTCGCCTCGTATCCCGTCACCGGCTTGCCGGTACAGGCCGCCTTACTGTCGCCGAAACGGTTGGAGACAAAGATATGCAGCATCTCGGTCGCGCCGATCCCGTCCAGCATCGGCTTGCCGGTTTTGGCCAGCCATTCATCGTAAACCGGTGCCGGCAAAGTCTCGCCCGCTGACACGGCGCAGCGCAGGCTGGACAGGTCGGCACCCTCGTCCATGGCGCGCATCATCCCCCGGTAAGCCGTTGGAGCCGTTGAAACAAATTGTGGCTTTGTAGGTTTCGATAATCTCGATCATATTGGGCGGTGAGGCCTCTTCCAGCAGGGTTGCAGTGGCTCCGAAACGCAGGGGAAACACCGCCAGACCGCCAAGGCCGAAAGTAAAGGCAAGCGGCGGTGAACCGACGAAAACGTCCTTAGGCGTCACCCCCAGAACCTCGCGTGCATAGCCATCCGCGATGATGAGCAGATCGCGATGAAAATGCATGGTTGCCTTGGGTTTGCCGGTGGTACCCGAGGTAAAACCGAGCAGCGCCACATCATCGCGGCCCGTACGCACGGCCTCAAACCTTACCGATTTTGACAGGGCGACGCGGTCAAGCTCCGCATTGTGATTTGCAGTGCCATCAAAGGATACGATGGTTTTGAGGTGTTTGCTGGTCTTGCCGCAGGCCACGATCTCGTCCATCATTCTGTGATCACAAAGCGCGAATTCGACTTCGGCGATGTCCACGATCTGGCTTAACTCACCCGCGCGCAGCAGTGGCATGGTGTTGATAACCACCGCGCCCGCCTTGGTGGCAGCCAACCAACAGGCAACCATGGCCGGGTTATTGGCCGAACGGATAAGCACGCGATTACCGGGCTTTACGCCGTAATCTTCAACCAATGCATGAGCCAATCGATTGGTCCAGTCGGTCAGCTCTTTATAGGTGCGTTGGCGCCCATTGCCGATCAGGGCGGTGTGATCCCCGAACCCCTTGTCGACCATGGCGTCGGTCAGGGCGACGCCGACATTCAGGTATTCCGGATAGGGGAAATCCTCCAGCAGAAAGGCCGGCTGCTGATCCGCCGGTGGCAGGTTATCCCGCGTGAAACTGTCGATATGTCCGGTTGGTCCAAGCTGCATCACTTTGCCCCCAATGTCTGTCTGGCGATGATGATTTTCTGCACGTCTGACGCGCCCTCATAGATGCGAAGCGCGCGGATTTCGCGGTAAAGGCTTTCGACAATACTACCCTTGCGCACCCCGTCGCCGCCGTGGATTTGCACGGCTTTGTCGATGACGTTTTGCGCTGTGTCAGTGGCGTAAAGTTTGGCCATTGCGGCCTCGCGGCTGATGCGGGTGGCCCCCATATCCTTGGTCCAGGCGGCGCGATAGATCAGCAGGGCAGAGGCATCAATATCCAGCGCCATGTCGGCGATATGGCCCTGAACCATCTGCAAATCCGCCAGCGGTGCGCCGAATAATTGCCGTTCGGCGCGGTTCAAGGTTTCATCCAGCGCGCGGCGCGCAAAGCCCAAAGCCGCCGCACCGACGGTTGCGCGAAACACATCCAAGACCGCCATGGCGATCTTGAAACCCTCGCCGGGTGCGCCGATCATGGCGCTTGTGGGCAGGCGCATATTGTCAAACTCGATCCGCGCCAAGGGATGCGGGGCGATGGTTTCCAGCCTTTCGACAATATTGAAACCGGGCGTGTCAGCAGGCACCAGAAACGCCGACAAACCCCGCGCACCTTCACCTTCGCCGGTACGGGCAAAGATCGTGTAAATATCAGCGATCCCGCCATTGGAAATCCAGGTTTTTTCACCGTTGAGCAAATAATCATTGCCCGATTTTTCAGCGCGCGTCGCAATATTTGCCACGTCCGAGCCAGAGGCGGGTTCGGTCAGCGCGAAAGCCGAAAGCGCGGTTCCGGCGCGGGTTTTATTCAGCCATTGGCGTTGTTCATCCGAGCCGAACAGGCTGACCGTCCCCATGCCAAGCCCTTGCATGGCAAAGGAAAAATCCGCCAAGCCGTCATGGCGGGCGAGGGTTTCGCGGATAATGCAAAGCGTGCGCACGTCCAAATCCGCGCCGCCGGAATGTTGCAGGAAACCGGCCTTGCCAAGGGCCGCGACCAGCGAAATACAGGCGGCATCTATATCGCTGTGATCGGCAGGCAGATGGGCGGCGCACCAGTTTTCAAGCCCGGCGGACAAAAGTCGATGGCGGTCCTCGAAAAACGGCCAGTTGAGGAAGGATTTATCGGGCATTGTGGCCTCCCCTCTCCCCGGCCCACTCCCAAGGGGAGAGGGGGTGCAAGAACCGCAACTCCATCGCACCCTCTCCCTTGGGAGAGGGCCGGGGAGAGGGGGGGAAAAGCGAAATTACCATCATCTAATTCCCTTCAAACTCGGGCCGTTCCTTGGCCACGAACGCTTTATAAGCACGCACGAAATCTTCGGTTTGCATGCAAATCGCTTGCGCCTGCGCCTCGGCCTCGATCGCCTGATCCGGCGTCATGTTCCATTCATGATTGAGCTGGGTTTTGGTGATGCCGTTGGCAAAAGTCGGCCCGGCGGTGATTTTATGCGCCAGTTTCAGCGCCGCCGCCTCCAACTCATCCGCTGAATGCAGCGCGTTGTAATAGCCCCATGCCAGGCCTTCATCGGCAGACATGGAACGGCCCAGATACAGCAATTCGGCAGCGCGCCCCTGGCCGATAATGCGCGGCAGGATGGCGCAGGCCCCCATATCGCAACCGGCCAGCCCGACGCGGTTGAACAGAAAGGCGCATTTGGCCTCAGGCGTGGCAAGGCGCAAATCGGACGCCATGGTGATGATCGCGCCCGCGCCAACGGCGACGCCGTCAACGGCGGAAATCACCGGCTTGGTGCAGCCCATGATCGCCTTGACCAAATCACCGGTCATGCGGGTGAATTTCAGCAGATCAACCATATCCATGGCCACCAGCGGGCCGATTATATCGTGCACATCGCCGCCCGAGCAGAAATTGCCGCCATTGGGGGCGAATACCACGGCGTGCACGTCATCCGCGTAAACCAGATCGCGGAAGGTGTCGCGCAGCTCAGCATAGCTATCAAAGGTTAACGGGTTCTTGCGGGCGGGATTGTTCAGGCGGATGACGGCCACGTCACCGTCCATATGCCACAGAAAATGTTGGGGTTTCAGCCCGGCCATTTTGCTCATTCTCAGGTCAGCTCCCGTATTTGGGCCAGCATCTCGCGGGCGCGGTGCATGTCCTTTTCATCAATGTTTTCAAACAGGTCCGAAATCCAGCCCTCGTGGATCGCGGCCATGTGGGTGAAATCTTCCAGCCCCTTGGCGGTCAGGCGCACCAAGGTGGCGCGCCGGTCACCCTTGATCGCCACGCGTTCCACCAGCCCTTCGCCCACCAGCCGGTCGATGATGCCGGTGACGTTGCCGTTGGAGACCATCAACTCGCTGGAAAGCTGTGACATTTTTAGGCCGGTGCCGGATTTGTGCAGCATTGCCATCACGTCAAATCGGGGCAGAGTGGTACCAAATTCGCGGCGCATGCGGTCACGCATCTCGTTTTCGATATGTTTGGAGGCTTTCAGCAGTTGCAGCCAGAACCGCAGCCGTTGTTTTGACGTTTCGGTCATCAGACCTGCCCACCAGCGATTTCGATGGTCTGGCCGTTGATCGAGCCTGATCCGGGGCCACAAATCCACAGGGCGGCGGCGGCGACCTCGTCGACCTCGACCAGCTTTTTGTGGCGGTTGTCGCTGGACATGGAGGCCTCGGCCTCGGCTCGGCTTAACCCGCTGCGCGCCATAATCAGCGCGGTGTTGCGCTCGACAATCGGGGTGCGCACATAGCCCGGGCAAATGGCGTTGGCGGTGATGCCCTTGCCCATATATTCCTCGGAAATGACACGCGTAAGCCCGATCACCCCGTGTTTGGAGGCCGAATAAGCCGCACCGTATTTCAGCCCTTTAAGCCCCGCGATAGAGCTGATGGTGATGATCCGGCCCCAGCCGTTCTCCAGCATTCCCGGCACCACCTCGCGGCAGGTCAAAAACACGCCGTCAAGGTTGGTGGTCATGATCTTGCGCCAGAAATCAAGCGGCGTTTTGGCGAAGGCCGAGGTTTCGGCGATGCCCGCATTGGCCACATGGATATCGACATTGCCGCGCGCGCTGATCGCCCGCGCTGTGCCTTCAACCACGCTTTTTTCATCTGTCACATCCATCACCAGCGGGTGGATATTGTCGGCCTTGGCGCAAGTCGCCTTGAGCGTTTCAAGCCGCCGCCCGGTGATGGTGACAGAGGCCCCGGCTTTCGCCAGGGCGAGCGCAATCGCCTCGCCGATGCCGGTGCCACCGCCGGTAATCAGCGCGTGTCGCCCTTTGTGAATGCTCATACCCGTATCTCCCGTTCGCGTTCCCTGAGGCGCAGCAATTGATCGCGCCCGGCCTCGTAAGGTTTGGGCCATGTGGCCGCCTCATCGCCCAATTCGGCGGCGGCGTGCAAGGTCCAGTAAGGGTCCGCCAGATGCGGCCGCGCCATGGCTACAAGGTCTGCGCGACCCGCCATCAGGATTGAATTGACGTGATCCGGCTCATAGATATTTCCCACGGCCATGATTTTGATGCCAAGCTCCTGACGGATACGATCCGAGAACGGGGTCTGGAACATGC
>JAADIC010000297.1 GCA_013151535.1 Alphaproteobacteria bacterium
TTGGCCGGCAGGTTCATCCGCGCCAGCTCGCGCGCCAGCCCGGCTTTGCCGTCTTGTGACAGCATCTCTTCATAATGGTCATAAGACCGGCCTGAATCCGATTTCAGGATTTCCAGCACCCGGTCGGCCTCGGCCCCCTCAAGCACCGCACCCCGGCCCTGATTGTTGACGGTGGACTGGGCGTTCAGCGCGTCCGGCGCGGGGATGTAGAACTCGCGGTCAAGGATCGAATAACGCGCCGAATATTCGTTCACGTTCGCGGTGCGGTGCCGGATCCACTGGCGCGCCACGAATACCGGCAGCTTCACATGCAGCTTGATCTCGCACATCTCAAACGGGGTCGAGTGCCAGTGGCGCATGAGATAGCGGATCAGCCCTTCGTCATTGGTGACCTTTTTGGTGCCCTTGCCGTAAGACACCCGCGCCGCCTGACAGATGGCGCTGTCATCGCCCATATAATCGATCACCCGCACGAAGCCATGATCCAGAACCTGGTGCGCGGTATAGAGATGCGCCTCCATCCCCGGCACGGTGGCGCGCAATGTCTCGCGCGTTTGTGTACGGCTTTCGTCAATTTCAGACTGTTGTTCTGGCGTCAGCCCCATAGCATACTCTTTTCATCAATCGGATTCGTGAGGTCTATATATTGCAGCAAGTCACTTACAAACCGCAAGATGCAGGGGTGCGCTTGGGGCGTTTTATTTTGGCGCTGGTTATAATGCTGGGTTTTGCCCTGCCTGCGGTCGCCACGCCCAGCCGTTCTGCCAGCTCCAGCGACCAACTCTTGGCGGCCAACGCCACCCATTTTTACGTTCTGCGAGACCTCGTGGACAATCGCGGCAGCTATTTCGCCGAGTTTCGCGATCAATATCTGGTCGAGATCCGTTTTGCCGATCACAAGGCCACAAACCAATGGCTGCTGCGCCGTTTGACCTTGCGGTTCGAGGAAACCACCGATCCTTTCACCAATTGGCAGGAGGCAGAGGTGCCAGCGGTCGATCTGATCGCGCTGCTGCAAAAAAACAACGCCATTCCGATCCGGGCGATGAACCAGTCTTACCAACTGGACCTGTTCAAGATGACATTCGAGGCGCTGGAGCCGCAGGGGATTGATGCGCCAACCCTGAGCACCGGCGAAATCGGGGTGCTGGCACGCCGCCAGCTTAACCCGCTGGCGGCGCGGTACGGCCCTGATCCCGATAGCGAAAACTGGATGGGCAGCCAGATCGCGGTGGAGCCGGTGGATTTCAACCCCAACCCCGATTGCACCGTCGTCGACGAGATCGCGCCGTTTCTGAACGGGGCGCAAATGTTGGCCGGGGTCAAGCTCGAGTGCTGGTTTGACTCCGATGTTTACCGTTTGGCGGCATTTTACCTGTTCTTGCCGGTTACCGGATATTAACCCCGTGGCGCGCCGCACCTTCTGGGCCGCTGGTCTGGCCCTGTTGCCCACCAGCGCCAACGCCTGCAAAATCGCGCTGGCGCTGGCGATTGATGTGTCGGGATCGATTGACGCGCAGGAATACGAGGTTCAGATGCAAGGCCTTGCCGCCGCCCTGCGCAACGCCACCATTGCCGAGGCGCTGGCGGATGCCGATGCCCGCCTGTCGCTGGTGCAATGGACAGGCGACAGCCGACAGGAACTTTCGATCCCGTGGACAGATATCAAAACCGTCGCTGACAGCGCCGCATTCGCCGACGCGATTGACGCCACCCCGCGCCGCTGGCGGCATTTCTCCACCGCCATCGGCTCGGCCCTTGATTTCACCGTCAAACAATTCGGCCCAAGCGAAGCCTGCACCCGCCGGGTGATTGACGTGTCAGGTGACGGGTTTTCAAACGAGGGGATTGAGCCTTCCAGCATCCGCAAACAGATCTGGGATGCAGGTTTTACCGTCAACGGGCTGGCGATTGAAACAGACGAGGATGATCTGACGACCTATTATTGGGAAAACGTCGCCATTGGTGACAAGGCTTTTGTGATGACCGCGAATGGGTTTGAGGATTACCCCAAGCGCATCAAGCTGAAATTGCTGCGCGAGGTGACCCAGCAGGTTTCCCAAACACCGGCCCTTGCGCCCATTACCCGGCTTGCAAAAGGCCCATAACCAAAAAGCCGCCTGCACTTTTGCGCAAGCGGCCCTCTTGTCTGGTTGACCCTTATGCTGCGGCTGCTTCTTCTGCCCCGCCGCCGATGACCCCCAGCAGGCCACCATAAACGATATGCCCCATGGCCGAGGCGAACAGCGCCATCATGCCGCCGATATTGGACATCAGAAAGCCGCCACCGGCCATTGGCATCACGATCACCGCCGCCATCACCCACAGCACCAGCCCGAACAGAACCCCTTTGACCAAGGGTGAACCGGGCAATCTGTCAAAGGCGACGAAGGCATAGACCAGCGGAAAGACGATAATGCCCAGCATCAGGTGCATCGCCATGCCCAGCATGTAGATCCCGCCCAGCATATCGCCGATCATGGCGGCAATATCCATCGGCATTCCCGTCATCATCGGCGCGACCCACATCATCATCGCTGTCATCACCACTGTACCGGCTGCTCCGCCGGCGATTATTTTTGAAAGTTGAGGTTTCATAGACCCATTCCCTATTTGGTTTTTGGTGTTCAAAACCTGTGAATGTATGCGGCCAAATACAACGGATATTACCGCGCCATCGCTTGAGTGTGAATTCAACGTGAGGCAGGTTGTCGCAGTCTTGGGCGGTTTATTGACCTTTCAGTCAAACCGATACCTTAGCCAAGTCGTTGATTATTAACATTATTACAAAATTGACCTTTGAGGTTGGTGCTGACAGTCTCCCTCTTCCTCTGTTCACGGAAATGACACATGGCGCGCGACAATCACCCGTCAAACATTACAGAAACCCGGCTCGAGCGGCGCTTGGGGGACTGGGCGCGCGCGAAATTGCCTGCCGGTCTGGTTGAATTCATCATGTTTGGGCTGAAACAGGGCTGGGCCTGCCTGTTTGGCGGCCTGCTTTTGATCGCCATCATCACCAGCAAGCTGATCTGGCAACAGGATTGGCCGCTCAGCCGCTATGACGCGCTGTTTCTGTTTGCGCTGGTGACGCAGGCCCTGTTCCTGTGGTTCAATCTGGAAAGCTGGGACGAGGCCAAGGTGATCCTGATCTATCACATCGTCGGCACGGTGATGGAGGTTTACAAGCTCAACATGGGGTCATGGGATTACCCCGACCAAGGCATCGCCGAGATCATGGGCGTGCCGCTGTTTTCGGGCTTCATGTATGCCTCGATCGGCTCATACATGGCGCGGGTGATCCGGCTGTTTGACATGCGCTTTGCCCCCTACCCGCCATTCTGGACAAGCGTGGTGCTGGCCCTGCTGATCTATGGAAATTTCTTCACCGAGCATTTCCTGCCCGATATCCGCGTTTTATTGTTCATCGCCACCATCGCCCTCTATTGGCGCACCCGTATCTGGTTTTACATCGGCCACACCCCGCGCTGGATGCCCCTGCCATTGGCCGCCTTTCTAACCGCGTTTTTTATCTGGATCGCCGAAAACATCGGCACCTTCACCGCCACCTGGACCTATCCCGATCAAAGCCTGCGCGATTGGGTCAGCTTTGGCAAATTCGGCTCGTGGTATCTGTTGCTTTATGTCAGCTTCGTTCTGGTGACGCTGGTATTTCGGGATGCCCTGCATCGAGAACCGCTACACCCCGAAAAACGCAATTCACCTTGAAAAGACGCTGGCAATCTGGAAGCCTTGCACCGATGCAACCAGTTCGGGAATATCCAGATGAAGATCAAATACCTGCATGTGATGGTCAGGGTCAAAGACCTTGACGCCTCACTCGCCTTTTATAAACTGTTCGGGCTGGAGGAAACCAAGCGCTACGACAGCGAGGAAGGGCGCTTTACGCTCTTATATCTGTCGCCCCCCGGGCAGGAAAATGCCGATCTTGAGCTGACTTATAATTGGGATGGGGACGATGGCCTGCCCGATGACAGCCGCCATTTCGGCCATCTGGCCTACGCGGTTGAGGATATTTACGCCATGTGCAAGCACCTTCAGGACAATGGTGTCACCATCAACCGCCCACCGCGCGACGGGCGCATGGCGTTTGTGCGCTCGCCTGACAATGTGTCGATCGAGCTGTTGCAGATGGATGGTTCCCTACCGGTGGCCGAGCCTTGGGCCAGCATGGAGAGCGTCGGTCATTGGTAAGCTCTGAGCGCGCGGCCATTGTCGGCGGTGGGCCTGCTGGATTGATGCAGGCCTATGCCTGCCAGAAACTTGGCATTCCTTTCACCCTGTTTGAACGCAATGCCGATTTCGGTGGCTTGTGGAACCGCGATGATCCGGCCTCGCCGGTTTATGATAGTGCCCATCTTATTTCGTCACGCACAATGACCGGTTTTGACGGTTATCCCATGCCGGAAAACTGGCCGGATTACCCGCCTGCCGACCTTGTGCTGCGCTATATCCGCGATTTCGCCCGCGAGTTTGACCTCTACGCGCAGACGGCTTTCAATGAGAGCGTTGAAACTGCCGAGCCGGTTGATAGCGGTTGGCGGCTCAAAACCTCCACCGGGCGCGATGAGACCTTCCGTTGGCTGATCGCCGCCAACGGCTCAAATTGGAAACCGATCTTGCCCGATTGGCCCGGCGATTTTTCCGGCACAATCCGCCATGCCGCCAGCTTTAAGAACGCGGATGAGGTGCGTGACAAGCGGGTG
>JAADIC010000303.1 GCA_013151535.1 Alphaproteobacteria bacterium
TTCCTGCGCCGGTTCGTGGAAAACGCCGAAAGGTTTGTGCATTTTGACATTTACGGCTGGAACCCCAAAGCCGCCCCCGCGCGCCCCAAGGGGGCTGCATTTCTGGGCGCACGCGCAATATTCGAGATGCTGGAACAGAAGATATGACCCACGCGCGGTTGATCCCATGCAACCGGCGCGTGGCTTTGAAAGGTTGGTCAGGGCAGGCGGATCGATATGTGGATGGCGAGGTTCGCCAGGTTACGGCCTCTGTACTGGATTTACTACGACAGCCGAGTGGCGCGCTAGATTGCCAGCTTTTGTTTGGGGCTGAGTTTCTGGTGCTGGAGGATCGGGATGGCTGGTCGTTCGGACAGGCGGTTCGGGATGGCTATGTCGGCTATGTGCGATCGGATCAGTTGCAGCAGGCCAAGGCGGTCAGCCACAAGATCACCGCTTTGGCCAGCCATGTTTACAGCGCGGCCGATATGAAATCCGGCGCTGTGAAAACGCTGCCTTTCGGGGCGCGGTTGAGGGGGCAGATAGACGGTGATTTTCTTGGTCTGACCGATGGTGGTTTTGTTCCAGTGCAGCACATCAAACCTATCGGCGAAATCGAGCCGGATTTTGTGGCCGGTTTTGACCGCTTCCGTGGCATTCCCTATCTCTGGGGTGGAAATTCGGTTTGGGGGATGGATTGCTCGGGCGCGTTGCAACTGGTTTTGCACGCGGCTGGGCTGGATTGCCCGCGCGACACGGATATGCAGGTTGTGGAACTGGGCAACAGGCTGGCAGATGATGCGCCGCTTAAACGGGGTGATCTGATTTTCTGGCAGAGGCATGTGGGCGTGATGCTTGACCCTGAAACCCTGATCCACGCCAACGCCCATCATATGGCCGTGGCGGCTGAGCCGTTGGATGGGGCCATCACACGCATTGAAAGGGCAGGCGACGGGCCGGTTACTGCGCGCAAACGGCTTTAGCTCACCGCCCGTATCAACAGTTTTTCAAGCACCCGCATGACAGTTTTCAAATCATTGCCGCGCTTCAATATCCGCCCGTCCATTGCGATCACCGCATATTGCCCTTGCCGCATCCGCAGTTTCGGGCGTTTTTCGATGCGGTACAGCGGGTGTTCTGCGGTGCGGCGGAATATCGAAAACACCGCAACCTCGCGCAGGCAGGAAATTCCGTAGTCGCGCCATTCGCCTGCGGCGACCATGCGCCCATAAACCGACATGATGACGCCAAGCTCGGTGCGGTGAAAGGCAACCTGATCGGGGATTGGCTGCGCCGCTTGTGGTTGAGGGGTGTGTATCACATCCATAAACCGATTTTGTCGCCACATTGCCGTGAAATCAACCCGCAGCGTTCATTTTTCCGCCTTGATTGGCCGTCAGTACTGATCCGGTAGCGAGCGAAGGCTCAGCCCGGTGTTGCGGTAATCAGCCCCCACCCAGATCCGCGACACCGGGCACTACAAACTGCATCTGCCCCCGCGTCAAACCGGGGGCATTTTTTTACCCGCTCTGATTGTCCCCGAAACGGAAACCGACTGTTCTTTGGAATCAACGCATTGCCGCAAATCCGCCCGGTTTGCCGCGTTTTTCCGCCTCGATTGGCGGTCATACCATTCCCTGTAGCGAGCGAAGGCTCACCCCGGTACCGCGGTAATCAGCCCCCACCCAGATCCGCGGTATCGGGGACTACACAGTCTAAGAAGGCCCTGCCAGATCGGTGGGGCCTTTGCTTTTGGGGCCGCTGTTAACCCGTTGGAAATCAATTGCCCCGAAATGGTCGTTTTGTTTCCCAACCCGCGCCCGCATTGAACGCGACAAGGGCCATGTAGCTGATATAGCTTCCCTCGGCGCTGCGCTGATATAGCCCCCACCCAGATGCGTGGTGCCGAGGATTCTTCCTTTCCCAGAGCAAATCCAATTCATCCATCGGGCTGAACGCGTTTGAAAACCAAACGCTGCCTCGGACCGGAGTTAGAATTGTTGAGTCCGGTCAGGCTGGTTTTGCGCTAAATCGTTATTGGCATTGCCGTTGTACGGGTCTAGCTTGCGCTTGATCCTCTGTTGCAACGAAAGTTCCCTAATAATGCGCGATTATCATCTTCCTGGCCGTTCCTCGGTTTTTTCTCAGAACGGCATGTGTGCAACGTCGCATCCCTTGGCGGCCAAAGTGGCCATCCAGATGCTGGAGAACGGTGGCAATGCGGTGGATGCGGCGATTGCCGGCGCGGTTCTGCTGGGCATTTGCGAGCCGATGGCGACAGGCATTGGCGGGGATTGCTTTGTTCTGCTGAAACCGGCGGGTGAAGATCGTGTTGTGGCGCTGAACGGTTCGGGCCGCGCGCCTGCTGCGTTGACAGCAGCGGCCATGCGCGCGGCGGGTCATGCGACCGTGCCGCTGCGTTCGGCGCAGGCAGTGACAATACCCGGTGCGATTGATGCGTTTTGCCGTTTGTCCAAAGATTGGGGCAAGATGGGGTTGAAAGCCAGCCTTGCCCCCGCGATTTATTATGCAGAGGCCGGTGTGCCGGTCGCTGGTCGCACGGCGTTTGACTGGAGGGGTTTGCAGGACGAGTTGAAGGGTGATGCCCGCCGCCACTATCTGTTTGACGACAAAGCCCCGCGCGTGGGGCAGGTGTTTCAATCACCCCAACAGGCCGAGGTTCTGCGCCGGATCGCGATGGAGGGGCGTCGCGGGTTTTATGAAGGCGAAGTAGCCGAGGATATGGTCAAGTCCCTGAATGCGCTGGGCGGGGTTCATACGCTGGAGGATTTCGCCAATACCGCCTGCGAATATACCACACCGATTTCGGGCCATTACAAAGGTGTTGATCTGGTCGAGCATCCGCCAAACGGTCAGGGTGCAACTGCGATCCTGATGGCGAATATTCTGGCACAGTTTGAATTGGCGTCGATGGATCCGTTTGGCAGTCAACGCGCCCATATAGAAGCCGAAGCGGCCAAGCTGGCCTATGACGCGCGCAACCGGTTCATCGCGGATGCTGATTTCACCAGCCGCGCCGATCACATGCTGGCCATGGACACGGCTGAAAAGCTGGCGGCGCTGATTGACCCAAACAAGGCGATGGGGGATCCGCATAAGCTGTCCGAGGCGGTTCACAAGGATACGATCTATCTGACGGTTGTGGATAAAGACCTGAATGTAGTTTCGCTGATCTATTCGATTTTCCACGGCTTTGGGTCGGGCCTTGCGTCAGACAAATTCGGCATCCTGTTTCAGAATCGCGGTGCCGGTTTCACGCTGGAAGAAGGCCATGTGAACGAGGCCATCGGTGGCAAGCGCCCGATGCACACGATCATTCCGGCCATGTTGCAAAAAGAGGGCCGCGTGTTCATGCCGTTTGGTGTGATGGGCGGGGCGTATCAGCCCAATGGTCATGCGCGCTTTGTCACCAATATGGTGGATTACGGCATGCATCCGCAGGCCGCCATTGATGCGCCGCGCAGCTTTAACGATGCGGGGGATATGCAGGTCGAGCGGGGATATTCCGATGCGGTTCGTCAGGAACTTAGTGATCTTGGCCACAAGGTTTCGATACCTGATACGCCGATCGGTGGGGCGCAGGCGATCCTGATTGACTATGAAAACGGTGTGCTGGAAGGCGCGTCCGATCCGCGCAAGGATGGCTGCGCCTTGGGATACTGAATCTAGTTTAGTTGAACTGCGGTATTGTATTTGCCGTTGTTCAGATGGCCAAACATGGCAGCGACCTCGGGATGTTCAACCGGCTCGCCGGATTGATCCTGAAGAAGGTTCTGTTCGGACACATAGGCGACGTAATACGAGTTCTCGTTTTCGGCCAGCAGATGATAAAACGGCTGCTCTTTCTTGGGGCGGCTTTCAGCCGGGATTGACTCCCACCATTCATCGGAATTGGCGAAAACCGGGTCGATATCGAAAACGACGCCGCGAAACGGGTGCTTGCGGTGGCGAACCACCTGCCCGATATTGAATTTTGCTTCAGAACGTAACATGGCTACATACAACCCCCGCGTTTGTTATTAAACCGTCGCGGAATCCCTGTCCACCTGCACAGGGGCTCTGTGGGTCGTTTTTCGGGGAAACAATAAATGGCGATTGTTCTTGCGGTTCTCGAAATTGTGGCACCGGTTTTCATATTGGCGCTGATCGGGTTTTTCTGGGTCAAACTGGGCGCAGAGTATCGTGTTCAATTTGTCACAAGGCTGGCGATGACGTTCGGGGTGCCGGCGCTGGTATTCACGGCCCTGATGCAGGCACAGATTGAACCCGCGGCTTTGTCGGAACTGGTGCTTGCTGCGGTTGTTGCCTACCTTGCCCTTACCATAGTTGCGTTTGCGTTGATTAAGCTGGCGGGAATGAATATGCGCACCTTTCTGGCCCCGGCGATTTTTGGTAATACCGGCAATATCGGGTTGCCCCTGGCCCTGTTCGCATTTGGCGAGGCCGGGCTTGGCTATGCGGTTGTAATATTTGCAGTAATGGCGGTTTATTCGTTTACTTTCGGGGTCTGGCTGGTCGCCGGTGGCGGTGCGCCTTTGAAGGTTTTCAAAGAGCCGATGGTCGGGGCAACCCTGCTGGGCGGGTTGTTTCTGCTCAATGGCTGGCAAACGCCGATTTGGCTGACCAACACGCTGGAGTTGATTGGCCAGATGGCCATCCCGTTGATGCTGATTACGCTGGGTGTGGCTGTGGCGCGGCTGAAACCGGTGGGGTTTGGCCGGGCCAT
>JAADIC010000032.1 GCA_013151535.1 Alphaproteobacteria bacterium
CAGATCGGCGCGGCTGAGTTTGCGCACATCAGGTGTTTGTGCCAGTTGCTGCAACTGATCGGCCTCAAGCCCGACATGGATGATCCCGTTCAAGACTGCAATCGTGGCAGGAACCGCGCCGGAAATACGCACCTCGGCCTCGACCGCTTGGGCGGTTTCAAGGTTCTGCGGATAGGGCATGCCATGGGTAATGATGGTGCTCTCAAGCGCCACCACCGGCGCGCCCTTGGCAAGGGCGGATTTCACGTCGTCTGACAGGATCAGGGGCAGGCTCATAAAGGTTTCTCGCTTGATATATAGTCTGCCGTGCGTTTGAGGGCGGAATTTAGCGCCATATCCGGCGCTTCACCGCGCAATTCCGCCGCCATGTGGGACGCCATGAACACATCGCCCGCGCCGGTGATGCGTGTGACCATCACTGCGGGCGGTTGCTGGGTGATAATATTGCCGACCTCGGCCACACAGGCGGCATTCGGCCCGTTGGTTACCAGAACCCGCCGCAATCCCCGCGCCAGCAAAGCCCGCGCGCCAGCTTCAGAGGTTTTGTGGCTGCCATGGGTCAGAATATTCGCCTCTTCAAGGTTCAAATAAAGCGTGGCCTTGCCGTGCCCCAGAAACGCCGCCAAGCGTTCAGCCTTGCCGGGCGAGGCGGGCGCGATGCGCAAGTCAGCGGCGCGAAACAAGTTACCCTTGGCGATATCAATCAGCATCTCGCTGGTCAGATTGCCATCGAGCGCCACCATACCCGTCCACGGCTGCGCATCCGAGGCCAGCCGCCCGTCGCGCAACGGTGTCAGGATTTTATCCCCCGCCGCCTCAAGCGAATGGGCGTCGGCAATGGCGGCGATCAGACCGTTTGCGCCCTCCACCGCCATATAGCGATCGGTCGGCAAATCCTCGGACAGATAGGTGTATTCAGTTATCAGCCCCATATTGGCGGCCAGCCGCAGCAATTCGCCCCCTTCATCATCCTGCCCGATGGCACTGAGCAACGCGGTCTTGATACCAAGCCCGTTCAGCGCCATGGCGATATTCATCGCAACCCCGCCGGGCAGGCGCGAAATACGCCCCGGCACGTCCGAGCCGCGCTCCATATGGCTGGCCGAGCGGCCAATGATATCCCACAGGACTGAGCCGATACATAAAACTTGCGGTGCATTTGTCATGCCGCCATATGACGGCGCAAACCGACAAAGTTCAAGCCGCCATCCCGCATTTCATTGTTCCAAAAATACTCAAATCCGCCCCCAAGGCCGACGCCACAAAGGAACCCCTTGCACCGCGCCTGAATATCCCCTACATCGCGCGTTATAAATCCACAGGCGGGACTTCGCGGGTTATTGGGGGAGAAATCCCTGATGGCTCCACCGGTTGGGCACATGCTCTTCTCCCGCTGCGGCAAAACCGGAAAGGAAAACGACAATGGCTCTTCCTGAGTTCACATTGCGTCAGTTGCTTGAAGCTGGCGTTCACTATGGTCACCAGACACATCGCTGGAATCCGCGCATGGAGCAGTATATCTACGGCTCGCGCAATGGCATCCACATCATGGACCTGACCCAAACCGTACCGCTGCTTGATGCGGCTTTGAACGCGGTTCAGCAAACTGTTGCCAAAAACGGGCGTATCCTGTTTGTCGCCACCAAGCGCCAGGCGCAAAAGGCAATTGCCGATGCGGCTGAACGTTCGGCCCAATATTACATGAACCACCGTTGGCTCGGTGGCACGCTGACCAACTGGCAGACGGTTTCAAAATCCATCACCCGCCTCAAATCGATTGATGAAAAGCTGGAGCAGGGCGTTGAAGGCCTGACCAAGAAAGAACGTCTGGGCATGGAGCGCGAGCAGGGCAAATTGCAAGCGTCCTTGGGCGGTATCCGCGAAATGGGCGGCGTGCCTGACCTGATCGTGGTCATCGACACCAACAAAGAGGCGCTGGCCGTGGCCGAAGCCAACAAGCTGGGCATTCCGGTTGTGGCGATTCTCGACAGCAATTCATCGCCTGCCGGCATTGATTTCCCGATCCCGGGAAATGACGACGCGGCGCGCGCAATTTCGCTTTATTGCGATCTGATTGCCCGTGCAGCGCTTGATGGTATGACCACACAGATGGGTTCTGCCGGTGTTGATATTGGCGCCATGGAAGAAGCCCCGGTTGAAGAAGCTGTTGCCGAAAAGGCCCCGGCGGTTAAAGCCAAAGCTAAAGCCGAAGCTGCACCCGCCGCTGAAGCCGAAGCTGCACCCGCCGCTGAAGCCGAGGCTGCACCGGCAAAAGAAGCTGAAGCTGCCCCGGCAAAAGAAGAAGCCGCCGCAAAAGCCTAGGCTTTTGAATTGGCACGGCTGAAAACGGGGCAGGGATCACCTGCCCCGAATGCATTCACCAATAACCTCTGAAAGGAGAGGCCAAATGGCAATTACAGCTAAATTGGTAAAGGAACTGCGCGACACATCCGGTGTCGGCATGATGGACGCCAAGCGCGCCCTGACCGAAGCGAATGGCGACATGGAAGCGGCGATTGACTGGCTGCGCACCAAGGGTCTGGCCAAAGCCGCCAAGAAATCTGGCCGCACCGCTGCCGAAGGCCTTGTCGGTGTCACCTCGGAAAATGGCGTCGGTGTGGTTGTCGAAGTCAACTCGGAAACCGATTTCGTGGCCAAGAATGCCGATTTTCAAGGCATGGTTGCCGCGATCACCAGTGCCGCCATGGGGGTTAACGATCTCGAGGGCCTGCTGGCCGCCGATCTTGACGGCAAAACCGTTGCCGACGTGGTCACCGAAAAGATCATCACCATCGGTGAGAACATGAACGTGCGCCGCATGGCCCGGATCGAAGGCGATTCTGTTGCCTCCTATGTGCATAACGCGGCTGCGCCCGGCATGGGCAATATCGGCGTGCTGATCGCGCTCAAGGGCGAAGATAACGGCATCGGCCACCAGATCGCCATGCATGTGGCGGCAATCAATCCGGCGTCCTTGTCCGAGGCCGATCTTGATCCGGCGGTGGTTGAGCGTGAAAAGAACGTTCTGACCGAACAGGCGCGCGAAAGCGGCAAGCCGGAAAACATCATCGAAAACATGATAAAAGGCCGGATGAAAAAGTTCTTTTCCGAAGTCACCCTGCTTAATCAGGCCTTCGTGGTGAACCCTGATCTGACTGTTGGTCAAGCCGCAAAAGACGCCGGTGTCGAGGTGCTGGGTTTTGTGCGCCTTGAAGTCGGTGACGGTATTGAGAAGAAGGTCGAAGATTTCGCCGCCGAGGTTGCCAAAACCATCGGCGGGTAAAACTGGTGACCTGAAAACAGACAAGGCCTCGGGTGATCCCCGGGGCCTTTTTGCTTGCCCCAAAAGAAAACGGCACCGGACAAGCCAGCGCCGCTTTCCTGTCAGTGCACCGCGATTGAAGAGGGAACCTCAAAAGGCAGTCATTTGACAATAGGAGCGCAAAAAGAATTATTCAGCTTGCGACCCTTAAGAAACTTCCCCTCAACCCCCTATAACGGATCTCAAGGCTATCCCCCTGTCCCCAGGCAATTATTGCCACCACTCATGGAACAAGAGCAATATCGCGAAATTCGCCGCGCAAGAAAAGTACGTTAAACCCTACCTCAAGCGGAATAATTGGCCTAAAGCGCAAGGTTTTCCCGGGCTTTGCCGGTACGAAGCCCCTCAAAGATGAAGAACTGGTTCTGCATGGAGGCTTTCAGAATCGCCTGCGCCGTGGTGTCCGCGTTCAGATTGGTCCGCGCCAGCCGCAGGTGTTTTTCGACCGTCGCCTGATTGAGGCCCATGATCGTGGCAATGTCCTGCAAGGTCTTGCCATCGGCCACCCATTGCAACACTTCGCGCTGCCGGTCGGTCAGGGGTTTGCCCTGACGGGTGAAGGGCAGGGTCGAGATTTTCTGGTTGACCAGATTGTTCAACAACACGATTTCAGCCCCGTGTTCGGCCCAGATATCCTCCACATCTGCTTGCGTCAAACCTTGCCGCGCGCACAGCCCAATGGCTGATTTGCTGCGCTCGGAAATGGTGTCAAAGCTGATGGAATAGCCGGCACTCACCCCCATGCGTTCGTTCAGATCAAGGATTTTATCCTGGCCCTCGGTGCTTTTGCCACACGCGCGGCGCTCAACCGCCCATTGCCAGCTACAAACGCCAGTATTGTTGGCCGCCCAAATCGCCATGGGGGCGTGAAAGTAAAGCGATTTGCCAAAAAACAGGTCGATATAATCCTTGTGGTGATTGGTCAGAATAACCGAATCAGACAGATCGCCAAACTCGCCATGGGTGCGGAACCGGTTGGCACCGTAAAGCATGCGGTCAAAGCCATAGAGGGCCATTTTCTCCACATGCAGGGACCACACCCGCTCAATGGAATTCGCATTCAGCACCCGGCTGATAAACTCCATATTCGGGGACAGGCCGGTCATAGTCATTCACATATCCTGATATTATGGTCCAACTTTAATACATGATTAACCCGCTCAAGGTCCATGCGACAGACGCAATTACATGTAAAAGTGGCATATGGATGCGCATTTGGTACAAATTTTCCCGAGGTCCTGTCGTTTATGGGCTGGCAAGTGCGAATCAGCAGCTCTAACCTCTGGCAAAATACAGCGGATCAATCAAAAGGACAAAGCAATGCCGAACCTGCGCTCTGGCGGCAAAATTCTGGTGGAATGCCTGCTTAATCAAGGGGTTAACACCGCGTTCGGGGTT
>JAADIC010000112.1:0-3798 GCA_013151535.1 Alphaproteobacteria bacterium
TCGGTATAGGCCTGATAGCCTTGGCTCGCAGCCAGATAATCGGCCACAACCTCGGCCAGATCGGGGCCGTAATCGTAAACATTGCTGGCGTCGCGGAACATCTTGTAGCCGTCGCCGCCACCGCGCACATAATTGTTGGAGACAAGGCCATAGGTGGCCGCCGGATCAATCGGCACCCAAGCGCCACCGCTTTGCACCATCACATCGGAAACCCGGCCCTCATTCGGGGCCACCGACATATCCCAGGTGAATTTCAGACCAGCCACCTGTGGAAAGCGGCCTTTGACCTCCTCCACCTGCGAAACACCGTTTTCAAGCGCCGCCACAACGGTGGCCCCGCTCACATAAAATGTTGACAACGTGTTCTGGAATGGCAGCACCAGAAACACCTCGCCCATGGTCACATCACCCGCATCGATGCTGGCGCGCAAACCGCCGGAATTGGCCAGCGCGATGGTGATGCCCTGCCCCTTGACCCGATCAAGCATCGCATCAGCCACAAGGTTGCCCATTTCGCATTCTTTCACGCGACAAATCGAACGATCCCCCTCGATCTTGGCCGCCGCTTGCGCCACCACGTTCTGGCGGATTTCTTCAAGCGGAATGGCCGCCTCGGTGATACGCGCCTTGACAGCGGCATCCTCGGCAACCGAACCATCCATGATGATCGGCTCACCCACGGCGGATGTAATATTGCCGTCACCATCAAATTCGATATTCAGCTCGCCCAGAAACTTGCCGTAAGCATAGGCCGCAATCAGCGCAGTGTCGCCGACCATATAGGGGTAAGGCCCGGCTGCACGATCCGACACGTTCGACAGGTAGGTGTTGGAGTGCCCGGCCACGATCACATCAACCCCGGTGGTGTTGGCGGCCACGACCTTGTCGACCTCAAAACCGGAATGGCTGAGAACGATGATCTTATTCACCCCCGCCGCTGTCAATTTGTCAACCTCGCCCTGAACCGCCTGTGACGGGTCGGTGAAAATCACGTTCGGGCCGGGGCTGGCCAGCTCATCCGTGTCTTGCGGGGTCAGGCCAATCAGGCCGATCTTTTCGCCGCCCTTTTCAATTATGGTGGATTTTGCCAACTTGCCCGCCAGCAGCTTTTCACCGCTGACATCGGCGTTGGACATCAGGATCGGAAAGTTCAGCGCATCCATGAACCCGCGCAGCACTTCCGGCCCATCGTCAAACTCGTGATTGCCAACCGTCATCGCGTCATAACCGAGCTTGTTCATCATCTCGGCGGCCAGCTTGCCCTTGTAATAGGTGTAAAACAGCGTGCCCTGAAACTGGTCACCGCCATCCAGCAACAGCACATTGCCACCGCGTGCGCGCACATCGCCAATGGCGGTCATCAAGCGGGCCGAGCCGCCGAAACACTTGCCCTCGGCGTTCTTTTCCGCCGAGCAGCCGCTGTCATATTTGCTGATCGGTTCAAAGCGCGAGTGGAAATCATTGGTGTGTAAAATGGTCAGTTTATACTCGGCTGAGGCAGCGCTGGCGGCAAGGCCGATGGCACCCGCCAGTAAAACGATTCGGGATAGGGACATGCTGTAAATCTCCGTTATTATTGTCAAAGCAGGCCAATAATACGGGGCATGGTTGCTCTGAACCCTCCCCCAAAGGCCGACTGCACGGCTTTTCTAACATAAAATTGTCCGCGTGGTAAAATTATTGCGGCTTTCTTGAGGGCAAGCGGAAGGCTTGACCAAGGGGCGCGAATGGCCCATGTGGTCGCCATGATTTACAAGATTTTCCGCGATGCCGAATGGGCCGAGTTGCGCGACAATGGGCAAACCGCTGGCGCGCCGATTGATCTGGCGGACGGCTTCATCCACTTTTCCACCGCCCAGCAGGTGCGCGAGACGGCTGACAAGTATTTCGCCGATATCCCCAACCTGTGGCTTGCCGCCTTTGACGAGGTTGAGTTGGGCGCGGCCCTGAAATGGGAACCATCGCGCGGTGCTGCGCTGTTTCCACACCTGTTTCGCGTGCTTAAACTGTCGGAAATGACATGGTGCGTGCCGCTGCCCCTGACCGCAACCGGCCACGATTTCCCGAGCGATCTGGCATGAGCCTGCTTGAACGCATGGGCCTTATCGCCCTGCACCGGCTTGAGCCTGAACTGGCCCACAAACTGTCGCTGCGCGCCCTCAATCTGGGGCTGACACCCAAACCCGGCCCCATAACCTCGCCCCGTCTGAAAACCGATCTGGCCGGGCTTTCGCTGCCAAACCCCATCGGCCTTGCCGCCGGTTTTGACAAAAACGCCGAGGCTGTCGCGCCATTGCTGCAATCGGGTTTCGGCTTTATCGAGGTCGGGGCGGCGACGCCAATAGCGCAGGACGGCAACCCAAAACCGCGCCTGTTTCGCCTGACCGAAGACCGCGCCGCCATCAACCGTTTCAGTTTCAACAACGAGGGCGCCACTGCCATTGCCGCACGCCTGAAACAGCGCCCCGAAACCGGCATTGTCGGGCTCAACCTCGGGGCCAACAAGACCAGCGCGGATCGGGCGGGCGATTATGTTGAAGTCTTGAAAACCTGCGGCGATTTCGTGGATTTCGTCACCGTCAACGTCTCCTCGCCCAACACCGAAAAACTGCGCGATTTGCAAGGGCCAGAGGCCCTCAGCGCCCTTTTGACAAACGTGCTGGCCGCCAGCCAAGATCTGTCAAAACCGGTGCCGGTTTTCCTGAAAATCGCCCCTGATCTAAGCGCGGCGGAAATCACCGCCATCGCCGATATCGCGCTGGCCACCGGCACAAACGCCATCATCGCCACCAACACCACACTGGCGCGCGACGGGTTGCAAAATCCGGCCCGCGAGCAGATGGGCGGGTTGTCCGGCGCACCATTATTCGCACGCTCAACCAGGGTTCTGGCCCAGCTTGCACGCGACACCAGGGGCGAAATCCCGCTGATCGGGGTCGGCGGGATCGGCTCGGCCGAGCAGGCCTATGTCAAGATCAAGGCCGGGGCCAGCGCTGTGCAGCTTTACACCGCCATGGTCTATCAGGGCATCGGGTTGGTGGCGAAGATCGCGCGCGAATTGGATCAGCTATTGGCGCGTGACGGGTTTGCCAATGTCGCCGATGCGGTAGGGGTTGAGCGGGACCGCTATTAACCCTCCGCCGCCGCTTCAAGCGCCGGATAGCGCCACGCCAGCGTTACCGCGCGGGCCACGAAAAAGATCATCAAGGCCGCCCACAACCCGTGATTGCCAAAGCGCGGCAGCAATATCCAGACCGACACCGCGTAGACCAATGTCGACTGGATCATCGCCATGCGCAAATCGCGCGTGCGGGTTGCGCCGATGAAGATCCCGTCCAGCATCCACGAGGCGATGCCGATCAAGGGGGCGGCTATGATCCACACCAGATAAATCCGCGCCTCAAGCTGCACGCCGGCATTTTTGCTCATCAAATCAATGACATCCCCACCAAACAGCGCGAAAAACACCGCCAGTCCAACCACGATCACCACCCCCCAAAGGCTGCTCAAAATGGCCGCCCGCCGCAATTCGGCACGCGCCTTGGCCCCCAACGCCTGCCCGATCAGGCTTTCCGCTGCAAAGGCAAACCCATCGAGCGCGTAAGCGGTAATCGCAAGGAATTGCAGCAACACCTGATTGGCCGCCAGCGTCACATCGCCAAGCCCGGCCCCGAGAAACAGAAACGACATGAACGCGCCCTGCAACAGGATCGAGCGGATCATGATGTCAAAATTAACCAGAAACATCCGCTTGAGCCTGACCACGTCAAATATCCGCCCCCAGGCCCGCCACGCGCC
>JAADIC010000112.1:3853-9079 GCA_013151535.1 Alphaproteobacteria bacterium
GCCAGAAATGTCGCAAACGCCACGCCGTTCACGCCCCAGCCCAGCCCCAGCACGAACCACAAATCGAGCACCACATTCAAACCGTTCATCCAGAGTTGCAACAGCAGAACCGCGCGGGTACGCTCCTGCGCGATCAGCCAGCCGGTGATGCCGTAAATCGCAATCGCAGCCGGGGCGGAATAGACTCGGATGGTGATATAGCCCTGCGCCAGCGCCTCGACCTCGCTTGAGGCCGGAGAAATCCGGAACGCCGCCCAAAGCAGCGGCAGTTGCAGCGCGATGATGGCCACGCCCGCCACCGATCCGGTCAGCAAGGCCCGCATCAACAGCGCCTTGACCTCGCCGTGATCCTCCGCGCCCAGCGCTTGCGAGGTCAGCCCGGTGGTGCCCATGCGCAGAAACCCGAAAATCCAGTAAATCGCTGACAGGATCACAGCCCCGATGCCAACCGCGCCAATCGGCGCCGCCAGCCCGATCTGCCCGACCACGCCGGTATCCACCACCCCCAGCAGCGGCACGGTGGCATTGGCCAGCACGATCGGCAGCGCGATTTTCAAGACACGACGGTGGGTCAGACGGGGATTGGTCAGACGGGCCACGCGCCCACCTCAGCCATCGCGTTTGGGCATCACGAAATGCCCGGTTCCCTGCGCGAAAGGCCGCGCGTGATTGTCCTGCCAGGCCTCGACCTGAACCGAGGCATAGCGCCGCCCCGAGCGGTTCACCCGCGCGCGCGCATAAGCATCCCGCGGCAGCCCGGTGCGCAGATAATCGGTCGTGAAATCAATGGTTTTCGGGATCCTCGGCAAATGCCCGCCGCGCCAGTCATCGACCGCGCGGTGGCCGTTCTCCATCCGCTCCCAGGCGATTGACCAGCTCAGAACCACAATCGCCGTCACCTCCAGAAACGCCGCCGTGACACCACCATGCAACGCCGGCAAAATGGGGTTGCCGATCAGCTTGTCATCAAACGGCAACACCCCGGTCAGCTCGTCGCCGCGCCGGTCAAACCGGATGCCCAGAAACTGGATATAGGGCACACCCTCCACCAGCGCCTCAAGCGCCTCGTCGCGGCGCTGTTGCACGATCTGCACGGGTTCGGGTTGTTTGCGGCTCATAGCTTTGGCCCGTCCGTTCCGGCCTGCTCCACGGTGAACGCCCCGGTCGCCGTGGCCACGGGGTGCTCAAGATCGTCGTCATAAGTCGTGGCGCGCACAAACGCCACCGAGCGGGTGATATGGTAACATTCCGCCCGCGCGGTCAGGCTCTGGCCGGGGGTGGCGGCGCGCATATAATCAATGCGCAAATCAATCGTCGCGGTGCCGCCGGGCGCTGCCGGGTGGCTCATCACCGCCGCCCCACAGCAACTGTCCATCAGGGCCGAAACCGCGCCGCCATGGATCACACCGGTCGACGGATCGCCCACCAGTTTCTTGTCATAGGGCATTTTAATTTCGGCACTGCCGTTTTCCAGCGACGTCAGCACCATCGCCAATTGGTGCGAATGCGGGATCGCCTGCATGAACTGGCGGGCCATTTTGGCGCGCATATCCGGGGTGAGTTCTGTCATTCTGGGGTCTCTATCATGCAATCTCTGCCCGTTGTTATTTGACGGTTGCACATCCGGCGCAAGGGGAAATGTAACTTCCGCTGCGTGACAATCCACCTGCGCCTGCCGCATCTTGCCGGTAAATCGCCACTTTTCCCTTGCACCAATCGCCCGCTTTGGCAAAAATCTGATAACATGCGAAGATCAAATAACGGGTCTGTTTCAATGAGCGATGAAAAACTGACACTCAAGGACATGTGCGCGCGGTTCAACGTGACCCCGCGCACCCTGCGCCATTACGAATATATCGAACTGTTGCAGCCCGAAAAGATCGGCCGCGCGCGGTTCTATTCGCCGCGCGAGATGGCCCGCCTGAAACTGATCCTGCGCGGCAAACGCTTTGGCTTCTCGCTCGAGGAAATGCGCCAGTGGTTGCTGCTCTATGACCACGACCCGCAAAACCGCAAGCAAACCGAGATCTGGGTCGAAATGTCTTCCCGCCAGATCGCCGAACTGGAAAGCCGCCAGATCGAGCTGAGCGAAACCATCGAGGAACTGCGCCGCCTGCGCCAAATCTCGCTGGACAGCCTCGAAAATTAGCCGTTTTACCTTTACGTTGCCAACGTTTGACGTAACGTATTTTTAGGTAAACCCTTCACCCCTCTTGCGCGGGCCCTCACCACATCCCAAATATAGTCCAGAACCAGATTTCTGACATAAAGTTTGGGAAACTCAAATGTCCGACACAAAACTGACGATCCGCCAAATGTGCGACCTGTTCGATGTAACCCCGCGCACCTTGCGATTTTACGAGGCGAAAGAATTGCTGTTCCCGGAACGCATCGGCCAGAAACGCCTGTTCACCAAACGCGATCAGGCCCGCATGAAACTGATCCTGCGCGGCAAGCGCTTTGGCTTCTCGCTCGAGGATATCCGCCAGCTTCTGGCGCTTTACCATGTGGGCAACAACCAGAATATCCAGATCAAACGCACCCTCAAACTTGCCAATCTGCGCCTGCAGGACATGATCGAACGCCGCGACGAGCTGAATTCCGCCATCTCCGACCTCAAATCCCAAATCGCCGAGGGCGAAGCGGTGCTTGCCGATGTCAAAGCCAAACAAGCCGCCGAATAAGAACACGAAAACGAATAGGACTATCGCCATGACCATCTATAACGCCCCCACCAAAGACACCCAGTTCATCCTGCACGAGTTGCTGAATATCACTGAAAGCGACATCCCCGGTTACGATGAGCTTGAGGCCGATTTCACCGGTGCCATTCTGGAAGAGGCCGGCAAGATCAACACCGAGGTTCTGCACCCCCTGAACGCAGTGGGTGATCGCGAGGGTTGTCGGCTGGAAAACGGCGTGGTCTACACCCCGACCGGCTTCAAGGAGGCGTTCAATCAGGTGCGCGAAGGCGGTTGGACAGGTCTTGCCGGGGATCCCGAATATGGCGGTCAAGGCATGCCTTACATCATGGGCACGGCGGTGAACGAAATTTTCGGTGCCGCCAATCAGGCATTCGCCATGTATCAGGGCCTGACCATGGGGGCCTATGCCTCGATCCACGCCCACGGCACCGACGCGCAAAAGGCCAAATACCTGCCGAAAATGTCCACCTGCGAATGGACCGGCACCATGAACCTGACCGAGCCTCATTGCGGCACCGATCTGGGCCTGATGCGCACCAAAGCCGCCCCACAGGATGACGGCTCCTACAAGATCACCGGCCAGAAGATTTTCATCTCGGCAGGCGATCACGACATGTCCGACAACGTCATCCATCTGGTGCTGGCCAAGATCAATGGCGGGCCTGAAGGCATCAAAGGTGTGTCGCTGTTCATCGTGCCGAAATTCATGGTGAACGAGGATGGCTCGGTTGGCGCGCGCAACGGTGTGAGTGTCGGCTCGATCGAGGAAAAGATGGGCATCCACGGCAATTCCACCTGCGTGATGAATTACGACGAGGCCACGGGCTATCTGCTGGGCGAGGAACACAAAGGCATGCGCGCCATGTTCACCATGATGAACCACGCCCGGCTTGGGGTTGGCTTGCAAGGTCTGTCGCAAGCCGAGGTTGCCTATCAAAACGCTGTCGAATACGCCAAGGATCGCCTGCAAGGGCGCGCCGTGACTGGCGCCCAAAACCCCGATGGCCCGGCTGACCCGTTGATCGTGCATCCCGACATCCGCCGCGCCCTGATGGATCAGAAATCCTTTGTCGAAGGCGCGCGGGCCTATCTTTTGTGGTCCTCGACCCTGCTGGATGCGGCGGATCGCAACAACGATGAAGCCGCCCACGGATTGCTGTCACTGATGACCCCGGTCATCAAGGGGTTCCTGACCGATCAGGGTTATGACATGACGGTTCAGGCCCAGCAGGTTTACGGTGGCCACGGCTATATCGAAGAACAGGGCATGAGCCAGTTCACCCGCGACGCCCGTATCGCGATGATTTACGAGGGTGCGAACGGGGTGCAGGCGCTTGATCTGGTGGGCCGCAAACTGGCGCAGGATGGCGGCAAGCATGTGATGGCGTTTTTCGCCTTGGTCAAGGATTTCATCAAGGAAAACGAGGGCGACGAAGCGCTCAAGGCCGACTTCCTCGACCCCTTGAAATCCGCCAGCAAAGACCTGCAGGCAGCAGCGATGTATTTCATGCAGGAAGGCATGAAAAACCCCAATGCCGCCCTGTCCGGTTCAACCGATTTCCTGCATCTGTTCGGCCATGTCAGCCTTGGCCTGATGTGGGCGCGCATGGCCAAAGTCGCCAGCACAGCGCTTGCAAACGGCGCAACGGACACGGAATTTTACGAAACCAAACTGGCCACCGGGCGCTATTACATGGCGCGCCGCCTGCCCGCCACCAAGATGCATCTGGCGCGCATTGAAACCGGTGCCGATACCGTCATGGCACTGGCCGCCGACAGCTTCTGAGGTTTTTCCGTTACGGCAAAAACCCAAATGTGACTTGCAGCCCTGATAGGCTGCTGACACCCTGCGAAGGCGCGACAGCCGCGCCTTCAAACCGCAAAGGAGTGCCGCCCGTGAGCGCTGCCAACCTGCAATCCGACTGGATGAGCGACGAGCATCAGATGCTCGCCGACATGACCGCCGATTTCATCAAAAATGAATGGGCACCGAAGTTTGAAATGGCGCGAACAGGGCGAAATGGATCGCGAGGCTTGGAATCAGGCGGGTGATTTAGGCTTGCTTTGCCCATCAATTCCCGAGGAATACGGCGGGGCTGGTGGGGATTTCGGCCATGAGGCGGTTATTCTGATGGAACAATCTCGCGCCAATCTGGCAAGCTGGGGCAACCCCATCCATTCCGGCATCGTGGCGCATTATATTCTGGCCTTTGGTACGCAGGATCAGAAACAACGCTGGCTGCCAAAAATGGCCACGGGCGAGCTTGTGACGGCTCTGGCCATGACCGAACCCTCCACCGGCTCGGACGTGCAAGCGATCAAAACCCGCGCCATCAAGGATGGCAATGTCTATAAAATGACCGGCTCAAAAACCTTTATCAGCAACGGTCAACATGCTGGCCTGATCCTCGTCGCCTGCAAAACCGATCCCGGCGAAGGCTCCAAAGGCATTTCACTGATCGCGCTGGAAACCGACGGGGCCGAGGGTTTCCAGCGTGGGCGTAACCTCGACAAAATCGGC
>JAADIC010000050.1 GCA_013151535.1 Alphaproteobacteria bacterium
GCGTATCGCCACCAAGTTCTACGGTTTGTGCCAAGGCTGGGGACGCGATCATGATCGCCAGAATAATTCCGGTTGCTGTCTTCATTTTGTGTTCCATCATAAAAATGACAGTGCCCGTTTTTTCGCTATTGAGGCCCTGTCGGCAGGAGTTATTGTTCCATGCAGATGCTATGATATTTGTACGTTGGCATTCAAGCGCCTCTGCACAAATTCTTTCATATCTCGCGCCATTCCCCGCAGCCCAATCCGTCCAGCGACCAATCCCCAACCGCCGCCCGGATCAATCTGAGCGTCGGAAACCCGACCGCCGCCGTCATCCGCCGCACTTGGCGATTGCGCCCCTCGGTTATCGTGATCTCAAGCCAACTGTCGGGCACCGATTTGCGAAACCGCACCGGCGGATCTCGCGGCCACAGGCTTTCCGGTTCGGTAATGGCGCGTGCTTTGCCGGGGCGCGTCAGGCCATCTTTCAGGCTCACGCCATCGCGCAAAGCCGCAATCGACACCGCGTCCGGTACGCCTTCAACCTGCACCCAGTAGGTCTTTGCCATCTTGTGTTTCGGGTGCGCAATGCGTGCCTGCAACCCGCCGTCATCCGTCAGCACCAACAAGCCTTCGCTGTCTTTGTCCAGCCGCCCGGCGGCATAGACATTCGGCACGTCGATGAACGCCGAAAGCGTCGGACGGGGCGAATCCGCGCTGCCTTTATCGGTGAATTGTGACAACACGCCGTAAGGTTTGTTGAACAATATTATCCGCGTCATGATACCAATTCGTTAATTTCTTCCAGAACACATCGTATGCACAGCTTGTGTACGCCTTGTGTACCGGAATCATACAGCAATTCCGCTCATCCGCCGGGCCGGTTAACCCTTACCAACCCGCGCCTTGATCCGCCGCACCAAAAGCCAGACCGCGCCCATCACCGGCAGCACCAAAAGCCCCGCCAAAAGGGCCTTGTCCAGCCCCACAGGTTTGAGCATCGGCCCCAGCAGATAGACCAGCAGATTGACCGCGTAATAGCTGACCGCGACCACCGACAAACCCTCGACGGTCTCCTGCAAGCGCATCTGCAAGGCCGCTCTTTTATTCATGCTTTCAAGCAGTTGGCGGTTCTGCTCGCTGGCGGCAACACTGACCCGCGTGCTTAAAAGATCAGCCGCGCGCGCCGCGTGTTCCGACAGATCGTCCAGCCGCTTTTCCGCCGCCTCACAGGTGCGCATGGCCGGATCAAACCGGCGCATCATGAATTCCGAGAACAATTGCCGCTGCAATATCCGGTCTTCGCGCAGCACCTTGATCCGCTGGTCAACGATGGCCCGATAGGCCCGCCCCGCACTGAACCTGAACGACGCCTCCGAGGCCAGCAATTCAACCTTGGCCGACACCGCCAAAAGCCGATCAAGTGTCTGATCCGGCTTGGCTTTTTCATCGGTCATCTGGCGGGCAACCCGCGTTAACTCCGCGTCCAGAACCGCCGCTTCCGCCGCCGCCTTGCGCGCCACCGGCAAGGTCATCATCGCCATGGATTTATAGGTTTCAATCTCCAGAATCCGCTGCACCACCCGCCCCATCCGCCGTGCCCCAACCGCGCCAATACCGATCACCACGAAGCGCATATGCCCGGCCTCATCAATCCGGAAATCGCCAACCACGGCGGTGTTACGATCCAGCATATAAGCCGCCGCAAGGCTTTCGCCGACGAACCAGTTCTTGATGTCGCCTTGCAGGCGGTTTTCAACATCTTCAGCGGTTTTTTCGCGGTTGATCCAGACCTCGGCCGAGGTAATCACCTGCCCGTCAATCGCCGCCAGCCAGTCGGCTGGAAAGGCTGTCATCAAGTCCCCGCTAAAGGGTTGGCCCTTGCCCTGATCGACAAACAGCGTGTAGCTGACAAACTCCGAATGAAGCTCCCATTTCAACAGGTTACGCCCCAGCGCGCCGTAATAATGGCTGGCCCCGGGGGCTGGATGATCGGCCCCGAAACGATCCAGCAAATCCAGCAAATGCGCCCGCGATTTCGCTGCATCACCATCGCGACTGGTGGCGAAATAGATCGCCTGACAGGGGGCGTCAACTTCGGGAAATGGCCGCGCATGCAACTCGTTTGCCAGCGCGTATCGGTCGGGGTGGTCGGGTAGAATACTCATGGCGGGCTACCTTTGTTTCGGTGTCAGACGCACCACATCTTCGCTTTCGATTTCCTCGGCAAAGTCAAACGCATCCAGCTTGCGGGCACGATTACCGGCCTTGTTGGCCGAGATTTTAATGTCTTCTATATCCTTGGCGGCCTGCCCGAAATGCCGGTCCAGATTGCCGACCCGATCGCCCAGACGCTCAACATCCTTATAAAGCAATCCCAACTCCTTACGGATCGCACCCGCCTGTTCGCGCATCCGCGAATCCTTCAAAATCGCGCGCATGGTGTTGAGTGTCGCCATGCAGGTCGTCGGCGAAACGATCCAGACGCGGGCGTCAAACCCTTCGCGCACCACATCGGGGAAATTGGCGTGCAGTTCGGCATAGACCGCTTCGGAGGGCAGGAACAAAAGCGCGCCATCGGCGGTTTCACCTTCGATGATATATTTGTCCGAGATCGCCTTGATATGGAGGCGCACAGCCGCCCGCATAAGGCGCGTCGCCTCTTTCACCTGGGCCGGATTTTGCGCCCCGCGCAGGGCCTCATAAGCCTCAAGCGGGAACTTGCTGTCGATCACAATCGGCCCCGGCGGGTTGGGCAGATGGATCAGGCAATCGGCGCGTTTACCGTTGGAAAGTGTTACCTGAAACTCATAAGCATCTGGCGGTAACGCCTTGAAAACAATGTCGTTTAGCTGGATTTCACCAAACGCGCCACGGGTCTGTTTGTTTGACAGAATATCCTGCAACGACAGCACGTCACCCGACAGTTTTTCGATATTGCTTTGCGCCTTGTCGATGGTCGCCAGGCGTTCCTGCAATTCGGTCAGCGAGCGGGTGGTTTTGATGCTTGAGCCATGCAAGCTGTCGGTCATGGAGCGCTGAACATCCGCCAATCTGGCCTCCATCACCTGTATCATTTTTTGCTGCGCGGCGGCTTGCGTATCCGACACGGTTTGCAGGCCACCGGCCAGCCTTTGTTGGCCATCCGACAGGCCGCGCACCACGTCGCCAAGCTGGGACATTTGCTGCAAAACCGGGGCGGCGGCTTGCGAGGAGCGGCCCGCGCTGCGCATCACCATCACGATCAATATCAGCAGCAATAGCCCGAGCAGCGCCAATCCGGCCACCACCGGATCGCTGAAATCAACCTCTATTTCCCCAACCGTAATCATGTGCGCCCGAACAGCCTTTCGATGTCGCTGAGTTTGAGTTCAACGTAAGTTGGTCGGCCATGATTGCACTGGCCGGAATGGGGCGTGGCCTCCATCTCGCGCAAGAGCGCGTTCATTTCTTCGGCCTGCATGCGGCGGCCTGAGCGGATTGAGCCGTGACAGGCAACGCGGCTTAATATCGCCTCGATCCGGTCTTTGACCGATTGGGTTTCGCCCAGATCATCAAGCTCGTCCAGCACGTCGCGCAACATGGCCTCGGCGTTGACTTCGCCTAGGATCGCCGGTGTTTCGCGCACGCAAATCGCGCTGCCGCCGAAGGGTTCGATGCTCAGGCCAAGGCCCGCCAAATCATCGGCCACGGCCAGCAGGCGCTCGGCGTCACCGGTAGAAAGTTCAACGATTTCAGGGATTAACAGGGCTTGCGCCTTGATACCGTTTTCCGCCATCTGCTTTTTCAGGCGCTCGTAAACCAGCCGTTCGTGGGCGGCGTGTTGATCGACGATCACCATACCATCGGCGGTTTGCGCGATGATGTAATTCTCGTGCACCTGCGCGCGGGCCGCCCCCAACGGCAGCTCAGATGTGGTTTGGATCACCGCTTCATCGGGCTGTTCCACGCGGGCGAACATGGCTTGGGTTTCGGCGAAACCCTGCGGCTGATAGGGCTGGGATGGACGGTCCATCTGGTAAACCCGCGCCTCAGGCCGCTCCGGTTGAAACGCGCCAAGAGTGGCGCTGGCGACCGTGCTTGAGGCGCGGTGCCCAGCCTCGGCCAGCGCGTGGCGCAGGGCGGATACGATCAGGCCGCGCGCGATGCCCGGTTCCCGAAACCGCACCTCGGCCTTGGCGGGATGCACGTTGACATCGACCCGTTCAGGATCACATTCCAGAAACAAAGCCGCCGCCGGATGGCGATCCCGGCTGAGGAAATCGAAATAGGCGGCGCGCAGCGCCCCGATCAACAGCTTGTCACGCACCGGGCGGCCATTCACGAACAGGAATTGCGCCACCGCCGCCCCGCGCGAATAGGTTGGCAGGGCGGCATAACCGGTCAGGGTTAACCCCTCGCGCTCCGCATCAATCGCCAGCGCGTTTTCGGCAAACTCCTTACCCAGAACCTGCCGCAAACGCCCGTGCAGCGCATCAAACATATCGCCGGTCTGGGCGTCGGCGCGAAACACCACACGACCCGCCCCGCCCTTGCTGATATCGGTCAGGGTGAAGGCGACAAAGGGTTCGGCCATGGCCAGACGTTTGACGATCTCGGTGATCGCCTGAACCTCGGCCCGATCACTGCGCAGGAATTTCAGGCGCGCGGGCGTGGTATAAAACAGATCACGCAGCTCGACCATTGTGCCTTGGCCAAGGGCGGCGGGTTTGACGGGCGTGATATCGCCGCCATTAACCGTGATCTGCGCCGCCGTGCTTGCCCCCTCGGCCCGCGAGGTGATGCTCAGCCGCCCGACGGCACCAAGCGAGGGCAGCGCCTCGCCGCGAAAACCGAAAGAATGGATGTTCAAAAGATCGCTGCCGTCGATTTTCGAGGTCGCGTGGCGCGCCAGTGCCAGCGTCAACTGTTCCTGCGCGATACCACAGCCGTCATCGGTGACCCGGATCAGGGTTTTGCCGCCATCCGCATAGGTGATGTCGATCCGGTGCGCACCTGCATCGAGCGAATTTTCGATCAACTCTTTAACCGCCGAGGCAGGCCGTTCCACCACTTCACCGGCGGCAATCCGGTTGACGGCAGCCGTATCAAGCTGCCGGATAACCGGAACAGGCTTCGTTATGTGGGGGTTTGGTGCGCTCATGCCACAAGGTCTAGCATGAGCGCACGCGATTCGACTATGGTCGTTTGTGGCCGTTTGTGGCCCTCTGCTACTCGCTCGATTGTACGCCCACGGGCTGGCCAACCACGACGATCTGCAATTGATCCGGTTTCATAATCCGCTTGGCGACCCGTTTCACATCCTCGAGCGTCACCGCGTTGACCCTGTCATTGCGGGTTTTGATATACGAGATCGGTAGGTTATCGACCTGCATATTAACCAGAATGGTTGCGATCCGGGCGTTACCGTCAAAGCGCAATGGATAGGCCCCGGTCAGGTATTTCTTGGCCCCTTCCAGCTCTTTAGCGGTGACACCGTTTTCGGCCAGCTTCACCCATTCCGCACGAATGACATCTATCGCTTCACCGATCCGGTCATTCGCTGATGCAACCGAGCCCTGAAACATATTGGCCAGATCGTACGAGGCCAGATAGGTGTAAACGCCGTAAGTCAGCCCACGCTTTTCGCGCACCTCGTTGGTCAGGCGCGAGGTGAAACCGCTGGAGCCGAACACCTGGTTCATCACATAGGCAGCAAAGAAATCGGGATCGGCGCGATCAATGCCCTTATGGCCGAAAATCGCGATGGATTGCGGTGATGGGAAATCAATGACGGTGATGCCGCCCTTTACCGTAACCTCGGCCTGTGGTGGTTCAGGCGCGCCTTTTTCGGGCAATCCGCCCAGTAATTTGTCCAGCACGACGCCCAGTTCCTCGGCCGAAATATCACCAACAGCCGCCACATACATCTGATCCCGCGCCATGGAGTTTTTCCAGGCCTCGATCATATCTTCACGGGTGAACAGGTTTACCGTATCCACATCGCCCGTGGACGGCGTGCCGTAGGGGTGATCGCCGTAAGTCATGCGATCAAAGGCCTCGGAGGCGATTTCGCGCGGGTCTTTTTTGTCACCGGCGATGATCGAAACCATCTGGGCGCGCACCCGATCCAACGCCACCTGATTGAATTGCGGGTCTTGCAGGGCAAGGCGCAACAACTCCAGCGCCTGATCCTGATTCTCGCGCAGGAAGCGCGCGGATACCGTGACCGCATCGCCATTGGCGTCAAAGCTGAAACTGGCGGCCAGCCCGTCACGGGCTTGCGCGAAACCTTCGGAATCCAAGTTACCGGCACCTTCTTCGAGCAGGCCCGACATCATGTAAATCGCGCCACGTTTGCCCGCGACGTCCAGCGATGTGCCACCCTTGAAGCGGATTTCAAGCGCGACGAACGGGATGGAGTTTTCTTCCAGCAGCCACGCCTTGATGCCGCCGGGCGAGGTGACCTCCTGAATATCAAGTGCGGCGCGCGCAGGCAGGGCAAAGGCAATCACGATCAGGAAGGTTGAGAGAATGCGTTTCATTGGCTTACCTCCTTGTTGTCGCCGGTTTCAGTGCGCATCAGCCAGCCGGTCACGGATTTCTTGCGGTCAAACACCATTTCGGCGGCGGTGATGATGTCGGCTGGGGTGACCGCTTCCAGAATTGCCGGCCAGTCCTCCACATCCTGAACGGTCAGCCCCGAGGTCAGCGCCTCGCCATATTTGCGCGCCAGCCCTTGCACGGAATCCCGCGAATAAATGCCCGAGGCCCGGATCTGCACCTTGAGGCGTGCCAGATGTTGCGCGTTCACGCCGACCTTCATGAACTCGGCCAAGGTTTTGTCCATGGCGTCCTCGGCCTCTTGCAACGAAACCCCTTCCACCGGCACCACGACCAGCCCGAAACCGGATTTATCCAGCGACAACCCGTCATAAAACGCCGACACATGCAGCGCCAGTTTCTGTTCCAGTTGCAGCTTTTGCCCAAGGAACGAGCTTAGCCCGTCACCGCCCAGCAATTCGGCCAACAAGGTCAGCGCCGCCGCTGTTTTCTGGTCACCCGCATTGCGTTCGGGGGCCAGATAGGTGCGGATCACATAGGGTTGGGACACCCGTTCATCGGCAAACCGCAAGCGCCGTTCAGCCAGTTGTGGCGGCTCGCTTGGCCGCGCGCGTTTTTCGATGCCTTCGGTCGGTTTCAGCTTGCCGTAATATTTGTTGGCAAGCCGTTCGACCTCGGCCGGGTCAACATCGCCAGCCACGATCAGGATGGCGTTATTCGGGGCGTAAAACTTCTTGTAAAACGCGAAAGCATCCTTGCGATTAAGCGCCTTGATCTCGTGTTTCCAGCCGATGATCGGCACACCGTAAGGGTGATTCAGATATAGTGCCGCCATGCGCTGTTCGGAAAACAGCGAGCCGGGGTTGTTTTCGGTGCGCGAATTGCGTTCTTCCAGAACCACGTCGCGTTCGGTAAAAACATCTTCCTCGGTCAGGATCAGGCCGCGCATGCGGTCCGCCTCCATCTTCATCATCAGTTCAAGCCGATCCGCCGCGACGCGTTGAAAATAGCCGGTGTAATCATAAGATGTGAACGCGTTTTCCGAGCCGCCATTGGCTGATACAATGCGCGAAAATTCACCCGGCCCAAATTTCTTTGTGCCTTTGAACATCAAATGTTCCAGCAGATGCGCGATGCCCGATTTGCCCGCTTCTTCATCCGCTGCACCCACCTTGTACCAAACCATATGGGTGACGACCGGTGCGCGGTGATCCTCGATCACTACCGCGTCCATGCCATTGTCCAGCTTGAACGTGGTGATATTCTGGGCCGCCATGGCAAGCACCGGAATGCCAAGGGCCAAAGTGGCGATAAGGATCAACAGGCGCATGAATGGACTCCGGTAAATAAGAATTTGGTCAAACCTAGTGGCGTTACCGAAAGAGGCAAGCCACCTCTACGCAAATGTTACTGATCGTGGGGAAAACCGCCGGTTCACTTGATCTCAGGTGGGGCGGCTGGTGTGCGCACACCGGCCTTGCGCAGACGCGTCAATTCGGCATAGCGGTCCAGAGACTGATCTTTGTAGGCGTCGAAATAGACGGTCACCGAAAACAGACGCTCCAGTAACTTGCCGCGGTTCTTTGAACGAAACTCGGTATCCTCGGTCGCCAGTTGCGCGCGGATATTTCCAACCACGCCATAGCGTGAGGCCGCATTGATAAAGCCCTGATCGCCGCGCGCGATACCGTCACGCGTCAGGTATTTCGGGTTGCCACCAAGGGCCGCCACCGCGTCCTGTTTAGGGGTCGGATCGGAAATATTGCTGCCACCCGGTGTCGGCGTCGGCAGTTCGGAATAGGATTTTGGCTGGACCAGTGGTTTGGACGGCAGAATGGCGAATTCATCCGGCCCGCGCCCGGTGGCGCGCAAATTCATCATACTGCTGTCTTTACGGGCGCAAGCGGACAGGCCGATCGTTCCGGCAAGTGCCAGCAATATCAGTGTTTTTACGCCTGCCATTTATCCCTCCAACTATGTTGGCTCCGGTTTAGCGCAGAATTATCGCGCCGTCACGCTTTGTTGTCCAGTTTATTGGAGATCAGCACAAGCCCGAATGCACCCGCGAACACCGATATATCGGCGATATTAAAGGCATATGGGTTGTTCAGGCCACAGCAGGACACATTCAAGAAATCCGCCACAGCGCCATAAACCACACGGTCAATGACGTTGCCAAGCGCACCGCCAACCACCAGCGCGATGAAAATATGGCCCCATAGCAGCGTGATTTTGCGCGACCAGTTCAGCAGCCAGGCGGTGATGCCGAGGGCGACGGCAATCAGAACCCAGCGCGTTATCTCGCTGGAATTTGCGAACAATCCAAAATTAATGCCCTCATTCCACGCCATATAGAAATTGATATAGGGTGGCCAAACTTCAATATACTGGCGCGACGGCAGATCAAGCCACTGGACAACCAACAGCTTTGTGATCTGGTCGAGCACAAAGATCACCGCCGCAATTGCAATCACACGTTTCATGTCATGGCCCTGTTTTCAGTCTTAATGCCGGAAGTGGCGCATGCCTGTAAAGACCATGGCAAGGCCTGCCTCATCGGCAGCAGAGATCACCTCGGCGTCGCGCATGGAACCGCCGGGCTGGATGATCGCGCGGGCCCCGGCCTTAGCGGCTGACAGCAATCCATCGGCAAACGGAAAGAACGCGTCCGAAGCGACGACCGAGCCTTGGGTGAGTGGTTCGGCCAACCCCAAGGCTTCGGCCATATCGGCCGATTTGCGCGCCGCGATGCGCGAGCTGTCGATGCGGCTCATCTGACCGGCACCGATACCAACTGTGGCAAGGTCTTTGACGTAAACGATGGCGTTGGATTTCACATGCTTGGCCACCCGCCACGCGAACAGCATATCCGCCAGTTCGCCGCCCGTTGGCGCGCGTTTGGTTACGACCTTAAGATCGTCCAGCGACAGGCGGCCATTGTCGCGGTCCTGCACCAGATAACCACCCGAGACCTGCCGCCATGTGCGCCCGGTGGCCGTCACATCGGGCAGACCACCGGTTGTCAGCAAACGCAGGTTTTTCTTGGCGGCGAACACTTCGCGCGCCTCATCCGTGGCGGAAGGGGCAATCACCACCTCGGTAAACACATTGACGATCTCGCGCGCGGTTGCCCCGTCAAGTTCGCCATTCAGCGCCACGATCCCGCCAAAGGCCGAAGTCTGGTCGCACTGGAACGCGGATTTATAGGCGTCGATGAAGGATGCGCCCCGCGCCACTCCGCAAGGGTTGGCGTGTTTGATAATCGCCACGGTTGCGCCATCCGCCGGATCAAATTCGGCGACCAGTTCAAACGCCGCGTCAGTGTCGTTGATGTTGTTATAGGACAGCTCCTTGCCCTGCCACTGGCGCGCTGTGGCCACGCCGGGGCGGGTGGAGCCAGTCTTGTAAAACGCCGCTGATTGGTGCGGGTTTTCGCCGTAGCGCAGGGTTTGCGCAAGCTCGCCTGCAACGGCGCGACGGCGCGGCGCGGCCTCATCCACGGCATCGGCCATCCAACCGGAAACCGCCGCGTCATAGGCGGCGGTACGGCTGTAGGCCGTCAGGGCCAGCTTCTGGCGAAACTCATAAGAGGTCGCGCCATTATTGGCCTCAAGCTCGGCAATAAGCGCGCCGTAATCCGCCACATCCACCACCACATTGACAAAGCCATGGTTCTTGGCCGCCGCGCGGATCATGGCGGGGCCGCCGATGTCGATATTCTCGATGCAGGTGGCATAATCCGCGCCCTTGGCCACGGTTTCTTCAAACGGGTAAAGATTGACGACCAGCAGATCAATCGGCCCGATACCGTGTTCTTTCATCGCCGCCAGATGATCCGCGTTATCACGCAGGGCCAACAGGCCGCCATGCACCGCCGGATGCAGGGTTTTGACCCGGCCATCCATCATTTCGGGGAACTTGGTAATGTCCGAAACCTCGGTCACAGGAATGCCAGCGGCGCGTATGTCGCCAGCGCTTCCGCCTGTGGACAGCAGCTCAATCCCTTGATCTGACAGGGTTTTTGCAAGCTCCAGCAATCCGGTCTTGTCGGAAACAGAAAGCAGCGCGCGGCGAACAGGCACCAGATTGCTTGGCATGTCGGGAAGGTCCTTTGATTGAGAAACGGATCAGGTTATCGGCTAGTCAAGATCGCGAATATGACGATTACCATCCTGCGCGCGGGACAAAGACCAGCTTATCTGGCTCGAATAATCCAAAACATCGCCAGTTAAAACGATCTGTTTTGTCGCGCGTGGTTTCAGGCGACCCCGCTCAAGATAAACGCTGGCGTCAAGCGCCACATCGGTACTGCCATCATGGCGGAAAATCCAGACCTCGCCGCTTTTCAGGGTCAGCGAAATCGCGGTGCCGCCAAGGTCGATCTCGGCCTCGACTTCGGGGTGCAGATGAAACCTTATATCAAAGCGCACGGGTTGCATGGCGTTACGGTTCAACAGGGCTTCAAACGTCACCCTGTCGGTTTCCGAAAGCGCACCCAGCGTATCCTCGCCCAGCAATTCGCGCCCGTCCAGCGACAGATCAAGGCGGCGCACATGCAGCAAACCATGGGTCGGGCTGTAACCGTTATGGGTCGCCAGCACGCTGGCACCATCCAGCCCAGCCGATTGTTGCACCCGCACATCGCTCGGGGCGTCGACCAGCAGTTCCTGCATGCCTTCACCAGTTACAAAACGCGACGAAGAATAACCGTCAATCGCCAGCACCGAATGCGAAGGGGTCGCCCGCCCGGCGCGCCGCCACTCAGTGCCAAAATCCGCACCGGTGCCACAGCAAACGATAATAGGCCGCCGCCCCGACGTCAGTTCAAACGCCAATGTACTGGCATGGGCGTTGTAGGAGTTTTCCGGCTTTGGCGGCGCACTGGCATCCATCACGACACTGGTCCGCCCCGCCGCAAGCCGCGCATAGCCCATGGCCAGACCGGTTGCCGCGGTTGAACGCACGCCAGAGGCGGCCAATGCCTGATCGAGCCGCCCTTCAGCACCACTTCCGCCACCATGAAAGCGCGCCAAACCACCATCGGAATGGCGCAAGGCCCGCAAAGTTGGCGCGATACGTTCAATCGCCAGAAGATGCTGGCGCTGGGGCATGTGGCCCTCTTCGCTCAAGGCCGATGAGGCCCAGTTGAGAAGGGTGAACACCTCCATCAACTCCTCGGGGTTGCGCGATGGAATTCCACCTTCGGGATCGATCCTGAGGGCGGCTTCCTCGGCGATATGACGTGTTGCCGGCTCCACCAGATGCTCGGAGCCTTCAAGCGCCATTCCGGCATAAATCAGGCCGGTCAGGGATTCAAACCGCGACAGCCCTGCCGGTGCTGCCCGCCAGCGTTTGGCCAGAAACCGTGCCTGGCGCGCCACATTGCGAAAATACCGGTCGCTGACCGGCTTATCCATGCCGCCCAGCAGAAACACCGCGTGGTTGATCCAGCGGATCAGACGCCGCCCCGCCAGTTCGGGCTCCCATCCCGCGCCCTTGCCACGGCCATAAAGATCAATCCATTCAATCAGCCAATCGCGCGCCAGATTGCGCGCGGCAGCGTCGCCAACGGCGGCCAGATCATCGAGCCATGCAAAGCCATGCAACTGCGCCTCGAACGCGCCATCGGGACGCTCGACCTGCCAGATCGACACGCCGGGGGCCTCGACCAGAAAACCAGCGAACAGGAAATTCCCCGCCATCAACTGCCGCCCCTTGGCGTAAGAACCGATGGTTTTAGGTTCCGGTTGCGACAGAAACGCCGTCACCGGTTTGGCAAAGCCACCGAGGCGCGCGTGCAGGCGGTTCAGGAAGCGATTTCGCGCGTGATCCAGCCGCGTGCCCAGCGCGTTTCTTGCCAGAGTTGCATCATCCATCAGGTTGCAGCCGTCCCATACATTCCGTTGGCGCGAACATAAACGCCGCGCCCTGTTCTGTCACCTGTCGAATGGCGATTTTCACGGTGGCGTCAGGTCTTGCGCAGGAGCGCCATGTAAAACCCGTCCATGCCGCCGCGTTCGGCCCAGTAATCTGGCCGCAGGCGGATACCTCCAGCGGGGACTACCCAATCCGCTTCCAGCCCAAGCGCGGGCAGGTCAGGATCGACAATCTGCAAATCCGCATGACGCTCCAACGCCAGTTTGATCTGGGTCTCGCCCTCGCGCGGCAACAGCGAACAGGTGCCATAAACCAGCAGACCGCTGGGTTTCAGCAGTTTCAGCGCCGCATCAATCATATCGGCCTGAAGCTGGAAAAGTTCCGTCAAATCCGCCCCCGCCTTGATGTGCGGCAAATCTGGATGGCGGCGGATGGTGCCGGTGGCCGTACACGGCGCATCCAGCAGGACGGCATCAAAGGTCTTGTCCGTCTGCCAATCCAGCACGTCCTCCACCACCAGCGTGGCAGTCAGGTTGGTGCGCAGCAGGTTTTCATCGACCCGTTTCATGCGCGCACCTGAAATATCAAGCGCCGTCACCTTGGCCCCACCTGCGGCAAGTTGCATGGTTTTGCCACCCGGGGCGGCGCATAAATCAAGCACAGCCTTGCCGTTGATGTCGCCAAACAGCCGCGCGGGCATGGAGGCCGCCGCATCCTGCACCCACCAGTCACCAGTCTCAAAACCGGTAAGGCCGGTGATCTGCGGACGGCCCGGCAGGCGCAAACTGCCGGTCGGCAGCAATTCGGCCTCCAGCTTTTGCGCCCACTCCGCCCCTTGCGAGGGGTCTTTCAACGTCAAATCAATCGGCGCACCAGCTTCATGCGCGGCCTCGATCAGCGGCACCGCCTCTTTACCGAAATTCTTGGCAATCGGTTTCGCCAGCCAGCTTGGCAGTTTTTGTGGCGACTGCCCTTGCCAAAGCTCGGCACCTTGGGCCGCAACCTTGCGCGAAACAGCATTCACCAGCCCCGCCAAATGTCCGTATTTCGGATTGCCGCGCACAATCTCGACCGCGGCGTTGACCACACCATGGGCAGCGTTGCCCTCGGCAATCATCTCGTAAGCCGCCAAGCGCAACGCGTTGCGCACCTTGGGCGGCGGCGATTTTTCCAGAAAAGTATCCAGCACTGCATCCAGCCGCTGCAAGTGGCGCAAAACCCCGATTGTCATGGATTGCGCCCGCGCCCGATCCGCCGGGATAAGGCGCGCGATGGGGGAGGTATCACCACTCAGTGCCTCGGACAGCAACCGCTTGTCAAACAGCACCGCGTGCAACAATTGCGTGGCCGCCAACCGCGCCGCTATTCCTTTGCCTGACATATTGGCGATCCTTTCTTGCCGATCCGCCCGCCTCGGGTATATCAAGCATCCATCCCGTGCAAGCAGACAGCCAGAGCCATGACCGACACAGATAAACCCCTGCCCCCCGCAGCCCAGCGCGCCCTTAAAGAGGCCGAAGAGCGGCGCAAAGCCGCTGCGAACCAAAAACGCCCGACCGAGCTGGGAGGCCGCGACGGCCCCGAGCCCACCCGCTTTGGTGACTGGGAGAAAAAGGGCATCACCTCGGATTTTTAAGCAAATTCCAGTTGGCCCAAATATCCTTGAGCGAAGAGCATTATAGTCCAAGCACGTCCAGCATATCATACTCACCGGGCTTCTTGTCCTGCCCCCACAACGCCGCCTTCAAAGCCCCACGGGCAAAAATTGCGCGATCCGTGGCCAGATGACGCAGCACGATGCGTTCACCATCTGCGGCAAAAATCACGTCATGCTCGCCCACCACATCACCACCGCGAATGGCGGAAAAGCCGATATCGCCGCGTTTTCGTGCGCCGGTGATGCCGTCGCGCCCGCTGTCGCGCACATCGGCCAAAGTGACACCACGCCCCGCCGCCGCAGCCTCGCCCAGCATCAGGGCTGTGCCCGACGGGGCGTCAACCTTGTGGCGGTGATGGGCCTCGACCACCTCAATATCAAAATCCTCGTCCAAAGCAGCCGCCACTTTACGCGTCAACTGCATCAGCAGATTGACCCCGAGGCTCATGTTGCCCGCACGAATAATCACCGCGTGATGGCCTGCTGCCTCGAATTTCGGCAGGTCCTTGTCGTCAAATCCCGTGGTCCCAATCACATGCACCAGCCGCGCCTGTGCCACCAGCGCCACATGTTCAAGCGACGCGGCGGGCGAAGTGAAATCAATCACGGCCTGGGAGCGAGCGAATACTTCAAGCGGGTCATCGGACACGACGATCCCGCTGGCCGCGCCGCCCATACATTCGCCGAGGTCTTTACCTATCCAGTCATGCCCGGTGCGATCCGTCACCCCTGACAGGCGCGCCTTGTCGCTGGCGGCAATCGTATTGATTAACATCTGCCCCATGCGCCCTGACGCGCCCATGACAGCAATCCCCGGCAATTCGCCCATGTTCCGATCCTTCGCTTGTTTGTCACCGAACCATTGCCAGAGCAGGCCCAAGGTTGCAACATCCCGCCATCTGTCCTAAATCGGCCCCAACCCGCAATTTCGCGCTGCCCCCAACGAGTATCCCGATGAGCAAACGCCGTTTCAACGAAAATTCCGGCCCGACCCAGCGCCAGTTGCGGGTGGGCGAGGTTATCCGCCGCTCCTTGTCCGAGGTGTTAAGCCGAGGCGACGTTTACGACCCCGATATCGCCCATATGTCGATCACGGTGGGCGAAGTGCGTACCAGCCCCGATCTGAAGGTCGCCACCGTGCATGTGATGCCACTTGGCGGGCAGAATGTGGAACTGGCGATTGAGGCGCTGAACCGCTCAAAAGGCGAATTGCGGCGGCATCTGAACAAGCATCTGCGGCTCAAATTCTCGCCCGAATTGCGGTTCGTTCCCGATATGACGTTCGATCAGATGGATGAGACCCGCCGCTTGCTGGCGCAAAATCAAGTACAGCGCGATCTGGATAGCGGCGAAGGCACCGATGACTGAGACTGCGCCAAACTGGTTTGTCGGCAAAGCGGCTGAAGGGCCGGGCATGGGGCGGCATGTTTATACCACCCAGCGCTTTCCGATTTTCTATGTCCAGATCAACAAATGCGGCTGCACCTATCTGCGCAATCTTCTGTTTCTGCTCGATCATGACCAGTTGCACCCGTTCAGTGAGCGCGTCCATTCCTTTGATGCCGATTTCACCAAGGCGACGATGATCCCCGATCAGGTTCTCGCGGCCTCACATTACGTCTTTTGCGCGGTGCGCGATCCGGTTGACCGGTTCCTGTCGCTTTATTTTGACAAACTGTCGGACCCTGAAAACAAGCGCGACAACTGGATGCAGAAACTGTTCATCAAACAAGCCGGACTTGTGCGCGATGACGGCCTCAGCTTGGAGGAACACCGGCAGAACTGCCTGAAGGCACTGGATTGGATCGACATGAATTTGGCAGGCAAGACCGAGGCCAAAACCAACCCCCACTGGCAACGCCAATCGCGTATTCTGGCGCGCCTGACGGCGGCAAATCCGTTCCTGTTGAACCTTGACGATCTGTCCGTGCAACTGCCGGTCATTTTGCAACCGATCATTCCGGATATCGCTGAAAAGATGGACAAAATTACCGACCGCAACGAATCCCGCAAGCCGTTTTCACGGGCTGAAATGATGGACGAGGCGCTGACAGCAGCGGTGGGGGCAGTCTATCCCGAAGACACACGCCTGATTACAGAAGTTCGGGCCGACTGGGCCAACAAGGGGGCAATCTGATGGGGCGCGGGCGCAAAAAGGGCCGGGATATTTCCGGCTGGCTGGTGGTGGACAAACCGGCGGGCATCACCTCGAGCGCGGTGGTCAACAAGGCGAAATGGGCGTTTGATGCCAAGAAAGCCGGGCACGCGGGCACGCTTGATCCCGAAGCCACCGGGGTTCTGGCGATTGCCTTTGGCGAGGCCACCAAGACCGTGCCTTACATCACAGACGCGCTGAAGGCCTATCGTTTCACCGTGCGTCTGGGGCAGGCCACCAACACCGATGACACCGAGGGCGAGGTTATCGCGACCTCTGACAAGCGGCCGTCTGACGATGAGATCAAGGCCGCGCTAGACGAGTTTACCGGCGACATCATGCAAGTGCCGCCGAAATTTTCTGCGGTCAAAATTGACGGCCAACGCGCCTATAAACTGGCCCGTGATGGCGAGGATATCGAACTGGTGGCGCGGCCCCTTTGGGTCGAGGCGCTGGAATTTATCGCGCGTCCCGACGCCGATCATGTGGCCCTTGAGATGACCTGCGGCAAGGGCGGCTATGTGCGCGCGGTTGCCCGTGATCTGGGCGCGGTTTTGGGATGTTACGGCCATGTGCAAAGCCTGCGCCGCGTCTGGTCCGGCCCGTTCGAGGCCAGCGACGGCATCGAGTTTGATCTGCTCGACAAGCTGGCGAAAACCGGCGAGCTGGATCAATATCTGCTGCCGCTTGAAACTGGCCTGACCGAGTTGCCCGAACTGCGCTGCACGCTTGAGGCCGCAGGCAAAATGCGTAACGGCAATGCTGGCATGGTGATCGCCAGCGACGTTGAATATGGCGACGAGGCCTGGGCCTCGCTGGACGGTCAAGCCGTGGCCATCGGGCGGTATATGGCGGGCGAATTGCATCCAAGCCGCGTGTTCGTGAAGCCGCAATGATCCGGCGTGAACACCTGAAAGACGATGCCGCCAGCGTCGCGCTCTATTCGGATTGCGAAAGCTACCGCTATGCCCTGACACGGGTTTGGGACGAAAATGGCCGCAAGGTTCTGTTCGTCATGCTCAACCCCTCAACCGCGACCGAGGTGCAAAACGACCCCACGGTCGAGCGCTGCGAACGCCGCGCCCGGGCGCTGGGCTTTGGCGCATTTCGTGTGTGCAACATCTTTGCGTGGCGGGCGACGGACCCGAAAAACATGCGCGCACAGGATGACCCCGTAGGGCCGGAGAACGACGCGGCGATCCTTGAAGGCTGCAACTGGGCCAACGAGATTGTGTGTGCATGGGGAACGCACGGCGAGCACCGCGCGCGTGGGCCGGAAGTTGAACGGATCATGCGAACGACCGAGCAGCCCTTATCGCATCTGGGCCTTTCCAAAGCCGGTCATCCGAAGCATCCGCTTTATATCGCCTATGCGGTGAAACCTGTGGCGTGGGAATAGGGTCAGGCCGCAACCAGCGTGACGGTGCTGGTGTCAAACGTCGTCAGACCTTTGAGGATGACAACCGCTTCCGACGAAAGCGTCACAACAACCCCGCCTGCGCCGCTGGAATAAAACCAACCAAGGGTCGGCGTGGCACCGATCTGGGCCGGGTCAAATTCAATTGCCAGACTATCCTCGGCCTCGTTGAAATCGGTGATGGTGGAGAAGTAAGCCTCGTTGTAAATCACAGCAAAATTGTCAGATCCGTTGCCACCCGTGCCGGTGTCGTCTTGCCCCAGAACAAGCGTGTCATCGCCGTTGCCACCAAGCAAGGTGTCCGCGCCGTCAGGGCCGGTTGCGGGCATCGACAGCAAACCGCCATAGCCGTTCAAAAAGTCATTGCCCTCGCCCCCCGCAAGCGTGTCAGCCCCGTCGCCGCCAAAAAGCACATCGTTGCCTGCCCCGCCTGCAAGATTGTCGTTTCCGTCTTGCCCATCGAGGTAATCCCAGCCCCAGCCGCCGCTCAGCGTGTCGTTGCCAGTGCCGCCGAGCAAAACATCGTTCGCACCACCGCCATTCAGAACGTCATTGCCCGCATCGCCGGACAGAGCGTCGCGACCATTGCCGCCCGAAATGTTATCGTCACCCTCGTTGCCATGGACATGGTCTTCACCTTCGCCACCGGAAAGCTGGTCGTCCCCGGCAAGGCCGGTGATCTCGTCATTCCCGGCCCCTCCGTCAAGAATATCCGTCCCGTTCGTGCCCACAAGAACATCGTCGTCCGGGTTGTCCTGAGTCTGGCTGGAATCATCATTGAACTGATCCCAGATCGCTTCAAAAATAAACCCTGTCATCAAGACACCGGCGATAATAAGAAGTCCCATACCCTATTCCTTTTCCTGCGGGCCGTTGACCCGTTTGTATAAATCCCGTGCGTTCAAGCGCCACCAAATCCGTTCTAAGAAAACATCCGCTTTTGAAGCCTCTGCCGTGCAATGGGATGGTTAAAATCAGATAATTCCCTGACTTAGAGAATAGTTCGGCAAAACATTAATATCTGCCGCCGTGATCCCGGTAGCGCCGGTGACTTTTGCCACAAACTCGCCATCCACAAAAATATTGGCACCTGATTCCCCAAACAACGCCCAATCCTCGACGGTGACTGTCGGTGTTCCGGAATAGTCAGCCGGATTATAGTCAACGGTCAGTGTGTCCTCGGACGGATCAAAGTCTCGAATCCAGATGCGCGTTGACAGGGGCGAGTCATCAAGGCCCGCATCGGATGGTGATGACTGGATGTGAAACGCATCAGCGCCCGCACCACCATTCGCATAATCCTGCCCGCGTAAAACAAGGGTATCATCACCGTTGCCACCATTTAAGAAATCCGCGCCTGAAGCCGCGGATTCACCGAGACCACCATATAAGAAATCATTGCCGTCATTCCCGGAAAGGACATCCACCCCATTTCCACCCAACAATCGGTCATTGCCGGCTCCACCGGATAACCAGTCGTCTCCGAGATCACCGTTGATCTGATCGTCGCCTTCATCGCCATACATTCTGTCATTTCCAAACCCGCCAGACAGTTCGTCATTGCCCTCAAGGCCACGCAAAACATCAAAACCCGCAGTTCCGGTCAGGTTGTCGTCACCGGCTGTTCCCACGATATATGCCGAGATACCATTAGACTGGTCATAATCCGGGCGGACTGCCACATCGGCGCCACTAAGTCCTTGCGCACCTGTAACGCTCGCAATTCTGGTGCCGTCCAGAAAAATATCAGCACCACTTCCATCGGCAAAATCCGAAACTGTCACGGTTGGAGCAACGGCGTAATCAGAGGGATCATAGTCAATAATCAGACTGTCCTCTGACGAAGTGAAATCCGTGACTACAGCAACTTCAGTTCCGGTCAAGCCGTCTGCGGCGTTGTCTGTAGGCGATGCTTGAATATGAAACTCATCGTTCCCGTCCCCGCCTGTTGCGCGATCTGCCCAACGCAGAACAAGCGTATCGTTTCCGTCGCCACCATATAAACTGTCATAGCCAGGACCGCCGATTTCACCAACCCCGCCGTAAAGATAGTCGTCGCCCCCACCACCGACCAATTGGTCGATCCCGTCACCACCAAAAAGCCGGTCTTCGCCTGCTCCGCCATGTAAATCGTCGTTGCCAGCGCCACCTTCTAAGCGATCGTTTTCTGTCCCGCCATAAAGGGCGTCGTCACCTGATGCTCCAAGCAGGATATCCAGGCCAGCACCGCCCGAAAGTTGGTCGTCGCCAGAATTTCCATGCAATCTATCCTCTCCATCTCCACCGGACAAAGTATCATTCCCATCGCCGCCGGACAAAGTATCATTCCCTGCATCGCCGGACAAAAAATCGTCACCTCCGCCGCCTCTCAAACTGTCCCTGCCTTCACCGCCATAAATCGTATTATCACCTTGATCCGCAGGCACATTCCAGCCAACCGACACACGGTCATCGCCGTCGCCCGCCTCGACATAATTGTCGCCCCAGCCGAGCCGGATGTCATCGTTACCACTGCCCCCGTAGACTGTATCATCACCGCGATGCGTCCAAATCTGGTCGCTGCCTGCACCGCCGTAAATGGTATCGCTCCCCCAACCACCGTCGAGCAGGTCATCGCCATCACCACCACGCAATGTATCGGCCGATTGACGACCGTAAAGCATATCGTCACCGCCATTGCCAATCAGCAGATCGTTGCCCGCGCCACCGTCCAGAGTGTCCGCATTTTCGGTGCCATATTGCTCGTCATCAAACTTATCATCATCTCCCTGAAACTGGTCCCAAACTTCGCCCCAGAAAAACCCCGTTAAGGCAATTCCAGACAAAATCAATAAACTCGCACCTAATCCACCCATCATTTTTCAACCCTCCTTTATGGCGTTGAACCCAGCGCAATCAGCGCCGGATCAAGCCCTTGCGCGCCGGTCACTTTTGCGACCACGACGCCGTTGAACAGGATGTCGGCACCCGAGTTATCCGCGAAATCGTTCACCTGAATCGTTGGCGCACCGACGCCGAAATCCGATTGCTTGTAGTAGATCAGTAAGCTGTCATTGCCCGCCTCAAAATCGGTGATGACCGAGGCGCCGGTCTGATCCGCCGTGTGCATGATCTGGAAAGTGTCGTTGCCGGTGCCACCGGTGGCAGTGTCGGAGCGGTCAAGGTAGATGTAATCGCTGCCAGCCCCGCCGTTTAACGTATCGGCCTCGCGATCCAGCAGGTCTTCATAACCGTAAGTCGAAGGCAGACCTTGCAGGTCTTTGGCAAACTCATCGCTGCCACCGCCGTTCAGAATGTCGTTGCCATTGCCACCATTCAGATTGTCCTGACCGCTTTGCCCCAGCAGGCTGTCATTGCCGTTGCCGCCTTCAAGCGTATCGACGCCTAGGCCGCCCAACAGAATATCGTCGCCCCTGTTGCCGTAGATGGTATCGTCTTGCGCACCACCGTCTAGGTAATCCTCGCCCTGGTTGCCTGAAAGCGTGTCCGCGCCATCATTGCCAAAAACGCGGTCATTGCCCCAACCGCCATAAAGCGTGTCATCCCCGGCCCCGCCATGCAAGCGGTCGTAACTTTGGCGGCCATAGATCAAATCATCGCCCTCGTTGCCGTAAATCCGGTCACTGCCCTGCCCGCCATCCAGCGTGTCATCGCCAGCCCAGCCCGAGATCAGATCGTTGCCCTTGAAGCCCTGTATGTCGTCATCCCCGGGTGTTCCCGTCAGGATATCATCCGCCGGGCCGCCATCATCATTCGGCTCGCTCGGTGCATCATCGTCGGAAAACTGATCGTAAACCTCGCCCCAGAAAAAGCCCGTTAAGGCGAATCCGGCAAGGATCAGTATACTTGCTCCAAAACCTCCCATTACGATTATACTCCTACACAGGCTGAACCGGTCCCTAGACCGGCAGCAAATTTACAGATTGGGGATCAAGCCCCTGCGCCCCGGCCACATCGGCCACGACCACGCCGTTCAGGGCGATGGAGGCACCGGTTCCGTCAGCGAAATCGGTTACAGAGACAGCCGGAACACCCAGAGTGGCGGTATATTCCAGCTCAAGAATATCGGTTGAGGCGTTGAAGCTGAGGATCGTATCGCCGCGTTCAAAATCAAGCGTTTCAAAATTGCTTGCGGTTTCAGCTTGCAGGGGATCAATCAGATCGCCCTGCTCTTGCAAATCCTGTTCATAAAGATAGTCGTCGGAAAGGTCGGCATCCGTATCCACGGCGTCGGCCCCGCCAAAGGCGAATCCAGCCAGTGCCATCAATGAAATCATAACAGGCCACTCCCGCCTGTCCTTGGACAGGCCGCTTGGCCCCACTTATTCCCCTGTTTGTTGTTCGACGCAGCCCCCGCTGCACTGCCGACACAGGCGAATCCCCAGATGGCTTCAACCCTATAGGGCCAATGTTGTGCTGACCAGAACCTGGGCGTTAACTTGTTGGAATTATGTTGTAATT
>JAADIC010000338.1 GCA_013151535.1 Alphaproteobacteria bacterium
GGATCGTAAACTCTTCATCCTGTTTTTGCGCACTCAAAAAACAATAGCTGGCGAGACCGCTGGAATCCGACTTTACCGCCCCTTCCCAAAAGCCGGATTTGAGCCTTTTGATGACCGAGGATGTTTTATAGACCGGTGGCGCGGTTGCTGTTTGCGCGCTGCCGGTCTTGATGTTGAACACCCACAGACGGGAGGGGTTGCTGTTGTCGCAATAGCCCCAATTCATATCAAAACCGCTTTCAGAAAAGTCGGTTCCGAGTTTCAGGCGGCCCCAGTAATAGGTGCCGAACCGTTTGCTGTCACATCTCTCGTTCGAGTTGGGTTCCGCCCAAAACCCCGTCCACGTCTTACCGTCTCTGGTCAAGACAAAGGAGCCGTCATTGTCGGTATCTCCATCTTCGGCGATGTATGAACCGCGAAAACCCGCGCCATCCCGCACGACCTCTGTCGGCCCCCAATCCGTTCGCCATTGACCGGCAAAGATCTCGGATTGCGCAAACGAGGGTGAGATCGACGCCAATACCCCAAGCATTGCGCCCGTCAGGAAAGCAATTAACCGCATATTCACCTCCAAATCCAATCGGTTGCCGGTGAATTCGGCCCATTGTTTCAGGACGCGCGATTCCCGGCTCTGACAGACAACCCAACCCGAAATACGGTATTGCAGTTTGCTTAATGGCAATCCGGCCCGCTCCTTTAATCGTGGAGGGCCGGTGGGGAATGTGTTTGGGTTAAATTCATCTCAATTAATACGAACTTGTCAAGGGTGCTTTACCTTGCCTATCCGCCCGGCCTGTCAGGTTTTGCCTTTTCTGGGTGTTTACCCCGTTCGTGCCTCACCCCTGTAGATCCGCCCACATATCCAGATCGCGCTGGGCCGTCCAGATACGCGGGGTTTCGATGCCGCGGGCTTCGTCATAGGCGCGCGCCACGTTGAACGGCAGGCAATGTTCGTAAATCGCGTAGTCGCCAAATTTTGGATCGCATGCTTGGCGCACCGCGTCCCATGCCTCTTTCAGCGAACCACCCCGTGCCGCCACCCGCGCCGCCGCCTTATAGGTCGTGTCGACAAAATCGCGCGTGTTTTCAATCGCTGCGGCAACCATTTCTTTGCCCACCAGCGCATCGCCACGACCCGGTGCAATTGCATCGACGTCAAAGGCGGCGATGTTATCGAGCGTGCCGCCCCACTCGTTGTAATGGCCGTCACCGCAATAACAGGCGGATTTGTATTCGACGATGTCGCCGGTGAACATCACGTTCTGATCCGGCACATGGATGACGATATCACCCGCCGTGTGGGCACGCCCCAGATGCATCAAGTTGATCTGTCGCTTGCCCAGATAGACGGTCATATCCTCGGAAAACGTGGTGGTCGGATAGGTCAGGCCGGGGATGCTTTCATGGCCTTCAAACAGGCGGGGAAAGCGTTGAAATTCGCTGTCCCAGTCTTCTTGGCCACGCTCGACCACCATGGCGCGCGCCGCTTCGCCCATGATGATCTGATCGGCGCCAAAGGCCGACGCACCCAGCACCCGCACCGCGTGGTAATGGGTCAGAACCACGTGGGAGATCGGCTTGTCGGTAACCTCACGCACCTTTTGAATGACCTTATTGGCCAGTCGCGGGGTGGCTTGGGCTTCGATAATCATCACGCTGTCGTCGCCGATGATGACACCGGAATTGGGATCGCCCTCGGCGGTGAAGGCATAAAGCCCCTCGCCTACTTCAAGAAAGGTGATTTTCTTTTCGGTCATGTCGCCTTGGGATGCGAATGCTTTTGCCATTTTGTGTCTCCGCTTGTCCCGCACCTGATGCGGGATCTTTTTCAATATTTCCCTACCTCAAAGTAGGAATGTCACTCTCAAAAGGCCCCGCATCAAGTGCGGGGTAAATCGCGGGGGGCCTCCACCGCTGGAAGAATGGTCCCGACGCAATCGCCAAACCCGATCCGATAACCGTTCCCTTGGGCAAAACCGCTGAGGGTGGCGGTGTCGCCATCCTCAAGGAAGCTGCGCGTTTCACCAGTGTCTAGCACTATCGGTTCCTTACCGCCCCAGCTAAGTTCCAGCAATGATCCGCGCTCATGTTTTTCCGGCCCCGAAATCGTGCCCGAGCCGATCAAATCACCCACATTCATCTCGCAGCCAGAACTGGCATGGTGGCACAGTTGCTGGGCGGCGGAATAATACATCTCGCGGTAATTCGTGCGGGTCAGAACGGTCGCCTTGTCGGCCCCATCGGGCTGCAAGGCAAATTCCAGCGCGATGTCGTATAGCATCGGGCCGGGTTCGCGCAGATAGGGCAGCAGGTCAAATTCACGCGGCGGGGTTGAGGTGCGAAACGGCTCTAACGCGGCGCGGGTCACGATCCACGGGCTGATCGAGGTGCCAAACGCCTTGGCCTGAAACGGGCCAAGCGGCTGGTATTCCCAGGCTTGAATATCGCGCGCCGACCAATCGTTCAGGATCACATAGCCGAAAATCATTTCGTCGGCCTGCGCCACCGTAATCGGCTGGCCCATAGTTGATCCGGTGCCGACAATCGCGCCCATCTCAAGCTCCACATCCAGCCGCTTGCAAGCGCCGAAATGTGGCAGATCGGCATTTGGCGGCTTGAGCTGGCCCAGCGGGCGGCGAATATCGGTGCCCGACACAACCACAGTCGAAGCACGGCCATTATAGCCGATGGGGATATGCAGCCAGTTCGGCGGCAGCGCGTTTTCGGCACCGCGAAACATGGTGCCGATATTGGTGGCGTGGTGGCGACCGGCGTAAAAATCGGTGAACTCCGTGACCACGAACGGCATGTGCATTTGTGCATCGGACTGCGCCACCAACACGCGGGATTTCAGGGCTTCATTGCCGGAAATCGCGCTGTCGCCACCTTCGGCCAGCAAATCCACCAAGCGCGTGCGCAGGTCTAACCAAGCCTCGGCCCCAAGCTCCATGAACTCGTTCCAGAACGGCAGATCAAACACCGGTTCATCACCAACGCTTAACACGCCCTCTTCCTCCAGCAGCGTTAGATCAAGGATCATGTCGCCGATGGCAACACCGCAACGCGGCTCGTTTTCATCTGTTGAAAACACACCGTAGGGCAGGTTGTTCAGCGGGAAATGGGTTTCGGGGCTGTTGGCGCTGGTGACCCAGGATTTTTTTAACTGCATTCAAATGGTCCTTTTGACAATGGTGCGTGCGGTAGGGTGTGTGCTCTGCACGCACCGCTCGTTTCATTTCGTTCCGGGTGTTCCGTCGAATTTCTTGTCCAAACCGTCCCAGCAGTCAACATAATCGTCCTGCAACGGCGCTTCATTGGCTGCAAAATGCGTCAGATGCTGGGGAAACCGGGTTTCAAACATGAACGCCATGGTGTTTTCCAACTTGGCTGGCACCATCGGCTCATTGCTGGCTTTCTCAAACGAATTCGCGTCCGGCCCATGCGGCAGCATCATGTTATGCAGGCTCATGCCGCCGGGCACAAACCCCTTGGGTTTGGCGTCATACTGGCCGTGAATATTACCCATGAATTCGGTCATGATGTTCTTGTGATACCACGGCGGGCGGAAGGTATCCTCGGCGGGCAGCCAGCGATCCTTGAAAATCACAAAGTCGATATTGGCGGTGCCTTCCTGCCCTGATGGTGCGGTCAGGACCGTAAAAATCGAGGGGTCCGGATGGTCAAACAGGATCGCGCCGACGGGTGAAAATGTGTTGAGGTCGTATTTCACCGGCGCGTAATTGCCGTGCCAGGCGACCACGTCGAGCGGCGAGTGATCTATGAATGTCTCGTGAAACTGGCCGCACCATTTGATGACCACGCGGCTATGCGCCTCGCGATCCTCGAACGCCGCCACCGGGGTTTTGAAGTCGCGTGGATTGGCCAGACAATTGGCCCCGATTGGCCCGCGCCCCGGCAGATCGAACTTCATACCGTAGTTTTCGCACACAAAGCCGCGCGCCGGGCCATCCAGCAGCGTGACTTTGTAGACCAGCCCGCGCGGAATGATGGCGATTTCCTGCGGCGCGATATCCAAAATACCCAGTTCCGTCGTAAACCGCATCCAGCCCTGCTGCGGCACCACCATCAGCTCACTATCGGCGGAGTAGAAATACTCGTCCTCCATATCGGCATTGACCAAAAAGATATGGGCCGCCATGCCGACTTGGGTGTTCACGTCGCCTGCTGTCGACATCGTGCGCATGCCGCTGATCCATGTCAGCGGCGCGTCCGGCACCGGCACCGGATCCCAGCGGTTCTGAACCAGCGATTGAATATCAGGATCGATGCAGGGCGCGGATTTCCAATACGGCATATCAATGCGTTGAAACCGCCCCACATGCTTGACCGAGGGGCGGATACGGTAACACCATGTGCGCTCGTTTTCGCCGCGCGGGGCGGTGAAAGCGGTGCCCGAAAGCTGCTCGGCATAAAGGCCGTAATTGCATTTCTGCGGGCTGTTGCGCCCTTGGGGCAGCGCGCCCGGCAGTGCCTCGGTCTCGAAATCATTGCCAAAGCCCGGCATATAGCCCGGCGTTGTGCCATAGGGCGCGTCGCCCTGCACCATTTTCGATGGCTTGGATTGCTTGCTCACACCCTCTTTTCTCGCAGCCCTGTCCGGTTTGCGATGGGGCTTTATATCGTTGCATTTGCAACGAGGTCAAGGCTCGGCTTGAAATTCCAGTCGATCCATGCCCTATAGGTATCGTCTCAAACGCAACGAAAGCCTGCCCTTGTCCGAGTTTCAGCTAGAACAGTTCCTGCCCTATCAAATGGCCGTCCTGTCCAATCGTGTCAGTGATGAATTCTCCAAAATGTATCGCGACAGGTTTGGTATTTCAGTGTCGGAATGGCGGGTGGTGGCGCATCTGTATCAGGCCGAAAAAGTTTCGATCCGCGAAGTTTACCAACAAGTGCAGATTGACAAGTCCAAAGCCAGCCGCGCCGCAGCCCGGCTTGAAAAATCCGGCTATGTCAGCAAAAAGATCAACCCCGGTGACCGGCGGCTGGTGGAATTGTCACTGACCGAAAAGGGCCGCGCCATGCATGACGAGATCGGCCCCATGGGGGTGGCGTTCCAACAA
>JAADIC010000071.1 GCA_013151535.1 Alphaproteobacteria bacterium
CTGCTGCTTGCTCAGCTTTTCCAAATCACCACGTTCCATACCCGTATTGATTCAGAACATCACTGATTTGGCAAGGGGGTGAGTAATTACTCAATTCCTTTTTCGCGAGCTAAATCGACGATGGTCCCGTTGCCGCATCCGTAATCAAGCATTCTGCCAGTTGAAGGAATCCGCTCTGCAGCATATGCGACGCAATATTCGTAGTTATTCATGAAACTTCTCCTAGGAGACCTGTCCAGCGCGTAATTGAGTTTGTTTGATTTTGCATTCGGTGAAGTCTTCAAACACCCAGCTGTTTTTGAGCATGTCGTAGATGATGGACAGCAGGGGCTCAGGCCAACCCCAAAAAGCAACTCAAAATCGATCGAAATTACAAATTATCCGGCTTTATCGGGGTGTGGTTTCATTGTTTGGCTGCACTTGACCGCCGCTCCCCGCCATCTCTTCCCTCACCGCTTCAATTTCCGCCTTCAGCGCCTCATACTCGCGCATCTTGCGCGCCAAAAACCGCCCGGTCAGTGCCGTCTTTTCTGCAATTCCCTTGGGCGTCAGAAGATACACATACTTCCGCTTGTCTTCCGCCTCCCGGAAATTCTGCATCTTGATATGGCCCTTTTCGACCAGCGCGTTCAGACAGAAATTGACGCCGCCGAGACTGAGTCCGAGGGATTTTGCGATGTCGCGCTGACTGATTGCGGGGTTTTCCTGCAGAAGGCGTAAAACCCGAAAGCGAGCATCCTCGGCCCTGATCTGGTTTTTGTTAGGCATCGGCACCCGATGCCGTGTAGTATTTATGAAAAGTCACGGCTACCGCATGGAAACTCACCGTGATGAGCCTCTGGGGCGGATTTGCCAGCGATGTGTCAGAGCCAATCAACATAATAGTTCAAGATCGAACAACTATATGATTTCTGCTCTGGGCGAAACCCCTAAAATTGCTTCTCGCTAATTTTTTGAGCATCGGTGCGCTGGGCAACACCATGCGGTCCCACCGGGCATCATTCCGCCGCTTCGACGGGCGTGGTGCCGTGGCCGGGCGCAATCCCGTCTGGCAATGAAACGTCTTCTGCATCCGCCGGTTCTGTTCCCGCCATGTCGAGGTGAGTTCCATGTCCGGTTTCGTCGATCTCGGGATCCATTTCCGCCCCATCCCCCATCGTCTCGGCCACGTAGGCCGCAATGCTGGCGCTAGCGTCTTGACCACTAACCCCACTCGCGGCTTCCTCTGCTTCCTGCTGCTGCAAGGCCTCTTCCATGCTGACCGTATTCACGACCAGCTCGAAATGCTCGAGGATCTCCGGCGCATGGCGTCCGATATAAGATTTGACCGCCTCGTTTGACACCAGCTTGGTCAAATACCCCTTGGCCACCACCAGATTGAGCAGTTCCGAACCATAGTTTTCCTCGCATCCTTGTATTTGACCTGCACCTGGTTCATTTCCCGCTCCAGCCGCACGATCTGCTCCAGTGGATCGCCTTTCGGCTCCTCGGGTTTTGGCTGTTTCACATCTGAGCGCTGTTCCGGCGGCGTGGCCTTCAGCAGGGCATCGGCATGGGACGCGGTGATGGAATTGGCCGCGATCATCAACTCCACTGCCTCGATCTGGCGCGCGGATTTCATCTTGCGCAAGAGCCGCGTCACGTCGGGCGTAAACTGGTGGTCCTGCAGCAATTCGACCGCCTTGGGGCAAATTCCGTGCAAAAGGTTGATCCGCCGGTTAATGGTGGAGAGGTTGACGTTGAAGGCGCGCGCGGCTTACACCCTTGTCGATGGCGCGGCGCAGCATGTAATGCTCCTGCACCGATGAGAGCCGGTTGATGCGGTGATTGTAGGTGTAGGTCTCAAAGTCCTTGGCGATCAGGCAGGGCGCGATGTCCTGCCCCAGTTCTTTTAATGCCAGCACCCTGAGATTGCCATCGAGCAGCAGGAACCCCTCGGCGCCGTCGGCGGGTTTGATCGCCGACAAGGGTTCGATCAACCCGACCTCGCGGATCGAAGCGACGATTTGCTTGAATTTGCGCGTGGTCATCACCCCGTCCGGCACTTTTTTGCTGGGGAGAAGTTGGTCGAGCGGAATTTGGTAGGTCTCAAGATCAAACCCGAGGGTCAGATTGAGCGATGCCGTGGGTAACCCGATGTTTTCTTCATCGTCCGGACCGGGCGGTGGATATGCCCCGGGGTAGATCGGCTTTACGGTATTTGGCTGTGTCATGGTTTGTCCTTTCTCAGACGGTTTGAATGTGGGCGGTTTGAACACGCTCGGCGAGGTATTTTGGCAGGGTGTCGAGCTTTTCGGCCCGCAGAAGGGTGACGAAGTTCTCGTCGGCAAAAAGTGATTTCAGGCCCTGGACCACCAGCAGCAGGCGTTGCTGGGCGTGCTCGGCCTTCAGCACCATGCTGTGCTGGCGCGCGACTTCTTTCTGGTAGGCTTTCACCAGCGAATATGTGGAGGCAGGCAGTTTCGCCCGCCCCGAGGCGGATTTTGGCCCGTTCTGGCGGCGCTTTTCAATCAACCGTTTTGCGTCCGTGATCTGGTGGCCTTTCAACTGGCCGGTCTGATAGGCCTCCTCCAGCATGTCGCCAAGATTCTTGTCGCTGTTTTCATCCCCGTCCTTGGCGCGGGCAATTTCAAGCGCGGTCGTCAGCGGAATGGTGCCGTGCTGCACCGCCTCGATCAGGCGTTCTTCGCCCTTGTTCAAGAGAAAAATGATGTCGCGGACGTATTTCTGCGACAGACCGGTTTTCTGGATGATGTCCTCGGCATTAAGCCTGCGCGCCAGCAACAATTCGATGTCGGCGAGGATTTCGAGCGGCCGGTGGCCCTTGCGGGCGATGTTTTCCGCGAGTGACATGATGAAGGCGTCCTCGTCGGTCACGTCCACCACCAAGGCCGGAATATGGGTCTCGCCCAGCAGGCGGAAAGCATTGAGACGCCCTTCGCCGCAAACCAGCAGGAAACTCGGCTTGCCATCGGGCCCTGGTCGCCCGGTGACGGTGATCGGTTTTTTGAGGCCAATGGCGCGGATGTTTTCCACGATCTCTTCAAATACCTTCATGTTGCGATCGCGCGAGTTCAAAACCTCGATCCGCTCGATCGGCACCATTACGACGCTCTCGGGTATGTCGGTCATCATCGGGAATTCCTCCTGTGGGATTGGTTATCGTTCATGATATGTTCACATTTCTTATTGTAGGGTTTGATTGATGTCATGAGGCTTGTCTCCAAATGCCGACCCGCTCAAACATGGCGTAGAAGAAATCAAGGTTCTCAAAGCGAAAAGCTTCAAAATGGGCGCTGTTGCGGTTGCACATGCGAATTTCCCGGTGGGGCAGGTCGAGGCCCGGCAGCAGAAAATAATCAAGCTCGGCATTGTTGGCGTAATCGAGCCGCACCGCTAGCGTGACATCTGGCTCAAACCGCGCCGGGTCAAAGCGGATGCGCCAGCGGTGCCGTCCGTCCGGTAGGGCTTGGCAGCGGGCCAGCACAAGGCTGATGACCAGTTCGTCGTTGAGATGCAGCAGGCCGGATTTGGCATCGCAGCGGACCTGACCTCCGGCCTCAGCAATTGCGGCCTCGGTGCGTTTGATGATCTCGGGGTAAAAGGCGCGCAGACGGCGATTCACCTGCATCCGTTCCTTGTCAAAACCTGTCTGGTGGCCAATCAGCGCGTAGGCCCGCGAGAGCGAGCCGAACCGGCTGCGAAAAACGGATGATGAGGGCATATCATCGGCCTGATCGATCAGCACGCCGGACAATTCACCGGCATCTGCGTAAAGCCGTTTGAGGTGCTCCAGCAGTTCCTCGTCCGAAAGGCGGGCTGAGCGCACGGTAATGATTTCCTGCGCCGTCATGAACACCTCAAGCGGCACGACCCCTTCAAACGCGCCTTCCTTGCGGATCCACATATCCGGCGGGTTTTCCACATGCTGTATTTTCAGCTTGAAGGATTTGCGGTTGTAAACATTATTGCCGATGTATTTCTCGCCCGTCAGCACGGTCTTGACCGAGCCCGACGTCCATGGCCGATTGAGATCGGTGACGACCCCGGCCTCGTTCAGTCGCTCGGCAATCTCGGAAAAGCCCAGATCCTCGTCAATCAGCCAGCGAAACATCTGGTTGACCTGCGCGACCTCTTCCTCCGGCCCCGGCATCAGAATGACCCGGTCGGTCTGAAGGCTTTTGTGTTCGCCAAACTTCAGTGGCCCTTTGATTTCGCCGCTCTGGTCAACCAGCACCCGGCGCAGACCATATCCAGCGGTCCCGCCTTGGCGAAACCCCAGCTCGATCAGCCGGCATTGGCCAGCAAAGACCTTGACCGAAAGCTCGCGGCTGTATTCCCCGGCCATGGCGCGTTTCACACTTTTGATGATGGTCGAGTTTGGGGAGCCGTCATTTTCAAACTGCTCGGCGCTGACGGCCCCGAAGCCGGGGATAGAGCACAGAATATCGTGATGGTGTGCCAAGGGGTCTTGTTTGGCAATCCGGGCAGCGATCGCAACATCGAGTTCGACGATCTGGCGTTCCACCTGCGCCCGACGGGCCTTGGTCTGGCGCGTCAACAATGCCACGCTCTGGGTCAGGGCACG
>JAADIC010000093.1:0-3936 GCA_013151535.1 Alphaproteobacteria bacterium
CCGAGGTTTACGGCGGCTCGAAACTGGCGCGCGATTTGCTTTCGGTTTACGACAACATGAAACGCGCGCTTGATACGGTGGATGACGGGCAGCGCGAAAGCTCCAAAGCGTTGATCGAAGGGATCGAGCTGACGTTGCGCGAGTTGCTGAACACATTTGCCAAGCACAAAATTGAACGGCTCAACCCGGAAGTTGGCGACAGGTTTGATCCAAAGCTGCATCAGGCCATGTTCGAAGCACCGGTTCCCGGGATCGAGGCGGGCCATGTCATTCAGAGGATGACCGAGGGCTTCGTGATCGGCGATCGGCTTTTGCGCCCAGCGCAGGTCGGAGTTGCCTCAACCCCACCAAAATTGTCAGAATAAGGCGGGGTTAAAAGTTTGGTTGCGGGATCGCTGGCCTCGGCAATAGAGGTCACGGCCAGCGTGTCATTTTCTTCCGGCTGACCTTCAATAATCCGACAAACGGATAAAGTTTCAAATAAGTCTTGACCTTCCAGTCACTGGAAGCACCATATAGCCTGTGAACAGCCTGAATGATCAGGACTCATAAGGCGTTTTGAAAGGACAAATCATGGAAACGCACGATCACAAAAAGAGCGGGCACGCCAAGAGCGGGCACAGCCATCAAGGCCATAGCGCCCATGACCATGGGGCGATGAAGGAGGGTGGCCATATTGACCCGGTCTGCGGGATGAGCGTGTCGGGTGATCCCGATGGGCGGCATGCTGATTACAATGGCGAGACCTTTCACTTCTGTTCGGAAAAATGCGAGACTAAATTCGCCGTTGATCCATATTTCTATGGCTCCGGTCATGCGCTGGAGCGCGGAACCGTCGCCCCGGCGGGCACCGAATACACCTGCCCGATGCATCCCGAAATTATCCGCGACGAGCCGGGCGCCTGCCCCCTTTGTGGTATGGCGCTGGAGCCGATGATCGCCAGTGACGAGCCAAGCGAGGAGTTGACAGATTTCACCCGCCGCATGTGGATAAGTGCGGCCGCAGCGGTTCCGCTGGTCGTTCTGACTATGGGTGAGCTGGTGAACTTCCCGATTCGGGAATGGATCGGCAGCCCTTTGGTTTCCTATATCGAATTTGTGGTCGCCACGCCGATTATCCTGTGGGCGGCGCTGCCGTTTTTCCAACGCGGCTGGTCCTCGATTGTTAACAGGTCGCCCAATATGTGGACCCTGATTGCGCTTGGGGTTGGGGCGGCCTATCTCTATTCGCTGGTCGCCACGTTTCTGCCGGGCCTGTTCCCCGAGGCCTATGCCGCCGAAGGGGCGGTTGGCACCTATTACGAGGCGGCGGTGGTGATTATCGCGCTGGTCTTTGTCGGACAGGTGCTGGAACTGCGCGCCCGTGAACGCACCGGTGACGCCATCCGCGCGCTGCTGGATCTAGCGCCCAAAACCGCAAGGCGTATCCTGCCGGATGGTAGCGAATATGATGCGCCGCTGGAAAACATCATGGCGGGGGATCGCTTGCGGGTGCGCCCCGGTGATTCCATTCCGGTTGATAGCGTGGTGGTTGACGGTCATTCCTCGGTCGATGAAAGCATGCTGACGGGCGAGCCGATCCCGATTGAAAAGACCGCCGGTGACAAGGTTACAGGTGGTACGATCAACAAAAACGGCTCGCTTGAGGTCGAGGCGTCGAATGTCGGGGCCGACACGGTTCTCAGCCAGATCGTCGAGATGGTCAGCAATGCCAAACGCTCACGCGCGCCTATTCAGGGTATGGCCGATGCGGTGGCCTCGATCTTTGTGCCGCTGGTGGTGCTGATCTCGATTACATCCTTTGGGACATGGCTGATAGTCGGCCCGGAACCGGCATTTGTCTTTGCGATGGTTGCCGCTGTTTCGGTGCTGATTATCGCTTGTCCTTGCGCTTTGGGGCTGGCGACGCCGATTTCGATTACCACGGCGGCGGGCCGTGGGGCGCAGGCGGGCGTGCTAATCAAAGACGCCGAGGCGTTGGAACGTATGGCGGGCATCGACACGCTGATCGTTGACAAGACCGGCACATTGACCGAGGGCAAGCCAACCCTGACCGATGTAGTTGTTCTGGCGGAATCCGATGAAAAGACCATTTTGACCATCGCGGCGACGCTTGAAAAAGGCTCGGAACATCCTTTGGCCGAGGCGATTGTCGAAGGGGCGCTGGCCAGGAAAATCAAGATCGGCAAAACCGAAGAATTTGAGGCGGTGACCGGCAAAGGTGTGCGCGGCAAGGTCAAGGGCCACACGGTGGCGCTGGGCAACCCGGCGATGATGGCAACGCTTGATATCATGACCGACAAGGCTGAACCACAGGCAGATGCCCTGCGCACCGAAGGCAAGACGGCGATGTATATCGCGATTGATGGCACGCTTGCCGGGATTGTTGCGGTGGCTGATCCGATCAAGGCTACCTCGGGGGCGGCGATCAAAAGCCTGCACGCGCTTGGTATCCGCGTCATCATGGCGACAGGTGACAACCAGCGCACCGCCGAGGCTGTGGCCAGCCGTCTGGGTATTGACGAGGTTCGGGCGGGTGTAATGCCCGAGGACAAAAAGAACCTCGTTGACGAGCTGCGCCGCGATGGCCACAAAATCGCCATGGCGGGGGACGGTGTGAATGACGCGCCAGCGCTGGCGGCGGCTGACGTGGGTATCGCCATGGGCACGGGTGCCGATGTGGCGGTTGAAAGTGCCGGTATCACCCTTTTGGGGGGTGATCTGACCGGCATCGTGCGCGCCCGCAAACTGGCCACGGCGACCTTGCGCAACATCAAGCAGAACCTGTTCTTTGCGTTTGCTTACAATGCGCTGGGCGTGCCGGTGGCGGCGGGTGTGCTTTATCCGCTGACCGGAACGCTGCTGTCGCCAATGATCGCAGCGGCGGCCATGAGCCTGTCTTCGTTCTCGGTCATCTCGAACGCTTTGCGTTTGCGGCGGGTGAAATTGTAACAGCCGCGTTGCATTAAAAACCAGCAGGGCCGGATTTCGGCCCTGTCAAAATTCGGGGGTAAAATGAAAAACCAAGACCGCATACCCCTGGGGTGGAGAATATTCCACACGGTTCTTTTCCTTTATCTTGGCCGGGCGGCGGGCAAGGTGTTGTTGAACCGGACCCTGAAAAGCAAAGCGGGCTCTGATCTGCGCTGGATCAAGAGCGATCTGAAAAGGTTCCTTGCAGCGGTCAAACTGGAAATGGCTGATCTTAGACCAGTCGCGGAACTTGAAAAACTACCCTATACTGGCAACCGGATACTGGTGGAGCTGTCGATCCTGACCATCGCCGCTTATCGGGTGCTGTGCCGAGAAGGAATTGACCCTGCGGATGCCCGCGCCGCCATCGCCGATACCGGCTGGAATATTTATGCCAGCCAACTTGCCTTGGCCTCGCTGCCGTTTCGTCTGACAAGCCGTGACCCGGCGGTTCGCCTGCAACGTACCGTCCGCCTGCTACTGTGGTTTCCGTTCAGCGCCTCAAAAGCCCCCGGTTACGAGGTGAAAACATGGCTGAAGGATGGTGACATTTACACCCATTTTACCCATTGCCCACCTCAGACCTTCGTCCGCAATCTGATCGCGCAGCAAGGGGATAAGGGCGAGCTTCAGGCCTTTGCAGAAAGCTGGTGCAAATATGATTGGCCGGGAGCGGATATAATCGCGGGTGATAGCCAGCGTGGCCATTATGAACGCACGAAAACCTTGTCCAGCGGGGACAAGCTCTGCGATATGTGTTGGAAAGGACGCGCAAATGGAACAGCATTCAGATCATAAAACCGCCGCCAAAGGCGGTGGCGGCCATAGCGGCCATATGCCAACAAGCGGGCGGGCGCTGGTCATTTCAGGCTGGCTGACCGGCATCTATTTCCTGATCGAGCTTGGCGTGGGCTTGTGGACAGGCTCGGTTGCGGTGATCTCGGACGCGTTTCACACGTTTTC
>JAADIC010000093.1:4009-12618 GCA_013151535.1 Alphaproteobacteria bacterium
CACACTTTCGGCTGGTACAGGGCCGAAATCATCGGCGCATTGGCCAATGGTGCGTTTCTGTTAATCATGGCGATTGTGGTGATTGCCATGGGCGTTATGCGGCTGGGCAAACCGATTGATCTGGCCACCGGGCCGATGTTCATGGTGGCGGCAGGTGGGCTGGTGACCGAGATCATCTCGCTGGTGCTGTTGTTCAAGCAACAGGGCAGCGATTTGAACGTACGCGGGGCCTATTGGCACATCGTGCAAACCTTTGTCGGCAGCCTGATTATCATTGTCGCCGCGCTGGTGATCAAGTTCACGGGATATTTGGCGATTGACCCGATTCTTGGCATTGCTTTTGGTTTTGTGCTGCTCTGGGCCAGTTGGGGTATCATGCGCGAGGCGGTGTTCATCCTGATGGATGGCACGCCCGACGGGATTGATATCGTCGAGGTATCAACCCGGTTGCAGGCTCTGGATGGGGTTGCCGACGCCCACCACATTCACAGTTGGGCCCTCACTGGCGGGCGGTATGTGTTTTCGGCCCATCTGAAACTGGACGAAGGATTAGATAGAGCACCTGACGGGTTGCTGGCCAAGGCCCATGCGATTTTGAAGTCAGACTATGGGTTCTATTTTTCAACCCTCCAGATCGAAAGCGAATGCCTTGATGAAGCCGATGCGCAGGACATCGACGTGAGCCAGCGCAAGGAGGGGTGAAAGTAAAAGGCCACCCTGTGTTGCGGTCGTGTATCGCCGCGAAAGCATCAGTGCCGGATCAGTTTTCGCCCAGCAGGCCTTTCAGTTCATAAAGCGCGCTCAATGCCTCGAGCGGTGTTAACTCGTCTGGCAGAATAGTCGTCAACATCGCCTCAACTTCCGAAGCGGTTGAGGCGGCACTTGCGGTTGCCGGGGCCGCTGAAAACAGGGGAAGATCGTCAATCAAAGTCGCCGCCCTGCCTTCCTGTTCACCTTTTTCCAGCATGTCCAGCACTACACGGGCCCGCTCCGTCACCGCCTTGGGCAAGCCCGCCAGTTTCGCCACCTGAACACCATATGACCGATCGGCGGCACCCTTTTGAACCTCGTGCAGAAAGACGATATCACCGTCCCATTCTTTCACGGATACGGTTGCATTTGACACGCCACTCAAACGTGAAGAAAGAACCGTAAGCTCATGATAATGCGTTGCAAACAAGGTTCTGCATCTGTTTGCATCGTGTAAATGCTCCATAGTCGCCCAGGCAATCGACAAGCCGTCATAAGTTGCTGTTCCGCGCCCGATCTCATCCAGAATAACCAAAGCCCCCGGCCCGGCCTGATTGAGGATCGCGGCGGTTTCGACCATTTCAACCATAAAAGTCGAACGCCCCCGCGCCAGATCATCCGACGCCCCGACGCGGGAAAATAACTGGGTCACAATGCCGATATGCGCGCTTGTGGCGGGAACGTATGATCCCATCTGCGCGAGCAGGGCAATCAACGCGTTCTGCCGCAGAAATGTCGATTTACCCGCCATATTCGGGCCGGTCAAAAGCCATGCACAGGCGGTTTCGGGCCTATCTGGTGTCAAATCGCAATCATTTGCGATAAAAACCACCCCTCCAGCCCGTTTCAGCGCATTTTCCACCACAGGATGGCGACCGGCTGTAATTTCAAACCGCTGATCGTCGGATAAAACCGGCCTGCACCACCCCTCGCCCCGCGCGAGGTCAGCAAGGCTGCCCGTCAGGTCAAAACTGGCAAATGCGTGGGCGGCGGCAGTTATCTTGTCAGCCAGATCAAGCACCGCTTGGCGAAGGGTTTCAAAAACCCTTGCCTCAATTTCCAACGCCCGCCCACCTGCGTTCAATATTTTGGTCTCAAGCGCCGACAGTTCAACCGTCGTGAACCGAACCGCGTTCGCCGTTGTTTGGCGGTGAATGAAAATGTCGGATAAGGGCGGGTTTAGCATCCTTTCCGCATGTGAAGATGGCGTCTCAATAAAGTATCCCAAGACATTGTTATGTTTGATTTTAAGTGCATTGACGTTCGCACATTTTGCATAGTCTGACTGCATTGCCACAATGACCGAACGGCCATCGTCGCGCAGCGCGCGCATGTCATCAAGCTCGCGATCAAACCCCTCAGACACGAACCCACCGTCGCGCGACAATAGCGGAAGTTCAGCTTTCAAAGCGCGCGCAAGCAGGTTGGTCAGGTCATCAAAGCCAGAAAAGTTTTGAAAAGACGACCTCAGGTCAGACGGTAATTCCTGATCTGAAGACAATGCCTGAACCACACGTGCTTGCGCCAACCCTGACCGGATTGCCCCCAAATCCCGAGGGCCGCCGCGCTCCAACGCAAGCCTTGATAATGCGCGGGCCATGTCCGGCGTTTTGCGCAACTCTCCCCGAAGCGTTTCGCAAAGCGGCTGGTTTTCCAGCAGGTAAGTCACGCCATCAAGGCGCGCATTGATGGTTTTTATGACGGTCGATGGGCTGTTCAGCCGCTGGGCCAGCAATCGCCCCCCCGGACCGGTAATCGTGCGGTCGATCACTGCCAAAAGAGACCCTTCGCGCCCGCCAGACAGGCTGTTGGTCAGCTCAAGGTTCCGTCGTGTGGCCGCGTCGATCTGCATGACGCTGCCGCCAACCTCATGCAACGGCGGTTGCAGCAGGGGCAGCTTGCCCTTTTGTGTGATGTCCAGATATTCAACGATTGCACCAAGCGCTGAAAGTCCGGCCAAGGTAAATTGCCCGAACCCGTCCAGCGATTTGACCCCGAATAGGGTACACAACCGGTTGCTCGCGTTGCTGCTGTCGAAACTTGCGCGTGAAAGCGTGGTCAGGGATGCGCCGGTATCTTCAACCAATTCGCGCAATTCACCTTCGAGCGACGGCGAAATCAACACCTCGCTTGGCATGATGCGCGCAAGGGCGGGGCCAAGGGAAACGCGGGCCAGAATCTCGACATAAAGCTCGCCGGTGGACACGTCTGCCCACGCAAAAGCGGCTTCATCTCTTACCTCAGCATAAGCGGATAAGTAATTGTTCTTGCGGGATTCAAGCAAAGAATCCTCAGTCAGGGTTCCCGGCGTAACCAACCGGACAACATCCCGCATTACCACGGATTTTGAACCCCGCTTTTTGGCCTCGGCCGGGTTCTCCATTTGCTCGCAAACCGCGACACGAAAGCCCTTTCGGATCAGCGTCAGAAAATACCGCTCTGCCGAATGAACCGGAACACCGCACATGGGAATATCCTTGCCCAGATGCTTGCCGCGTTTGGTGAGGGTAATGTCAAGCGCCTGGGCCGCCTGCACCGCGTCGTCAAAAAACATCTCATAAAAATCACCCATCCGATAAAACAGGATCGCGTCGGGATAACCCTCTTTAATGCCCAGAAACTGGGCCATCATCGGTGTGACTGATGGATTGCTGTTATGCACGATATCCCCCGCAGATCGTTGCTTGTGAAGCTACACGTCTGGCAAATGCGATTAAAGAAGAAAACCAATGGACGGTTGTCGCGGGCATGGCGTGGCGTTAGATTTTGAACAATCGCAGGCGTCAACGGGGGAAACATGGCGATCTATAACCTCGGCTCGATCAATATCGACCATTTTTACAAAGTCCCCCACCTGCCGGAACCGGGCGAGACGCTGGCGGCCAGTTCCTATTCCACCGGGCTTGGCGGCAAGGGTGCGAACCAGTCGGTTGCGGCAAGTTGCGCCGGTTCAGAAATTCGCCATATCGGGGCAGTCGGAGCGGATGGGACGTGGATTGTTGACAAATTACAAGGCTTTGGAGTGAATACGGCGAATATTGCAACGCTCGATATGCCAACCGCCCACGCCATTATCAACGTGGATCCCGCCGGTGAAAACGCGATTGTCATTTTTAGTTCCGCCAATGTCATGCAGGACAAAAGCCGTATCAAGGCCGCGTTTGCAGACTCAGCCAGCGGTGACTTTTGTATATTGCAGAATGAAACGGATCTGGTGCGATTTACTGCTGAGCTTGCCAAATCCAAGGGGCTGCGCGTGGTTTATTCCGCCGCTCCCTTTGAGGCGCAGGCGGTCGAGGCGATTTTGCCGTTCATCAACATGTTGGTCATGAACGAGGGCGAGGCCGAGCAGCTTTCATCCCGGCTTGGAATATCGAGCTGCCGAAAACCGAGGTTCTGGTGACGCGTGGTGCTCAAGGCGCATGTTTCTTTACGAACGGAACGACCATCAATATGCCCGCCTTTGCGGTTAAGCCGGTTGATACCACCGGTGCGGGCGACACTTATCTTGGGTTCTTTGTGGCTGGTCTGGATCAGGGTATGCCAGCAGTCGACGCGCTGCGGTTTGCCGCTGCCGGTGCTGCCATACAAGTGACGCGCCCGGGAACGGCGGATGCGATACCCGGCCTTGACGAGGTGGAGGTATTTCTGGCGGAACGGCGGGAAAGTTGACTTAATGTCAGCCCTTCATTCCGTCCCAGAAGGTTTTGACTTTGCTAAAGAAATTGGAACTTTCCGGATTATTATTCTTGCCCAGACCGTCGAATTCCCGCAACAGCTCCTTTTGCTTGGACGTGAGGTTCACCGGCGTTTCAATCGCAAGTTCGATATAAAGATCACCGGCACCACCACCGCGCAAAGCGGGCATGCCTTTGCCGCGCAGGCGCATTTGTTTGCCGGTCTGGCTGCCAGCGGGAATTTTCACGCGGCTGCGTCCGCCATCAATGGTTGGCGCTTCGATTTCACCGCCAAGCGCGGCAGTGGAAAAAGAGATGGGGATGCGGCAGAACAGGTTTTGCGCCTCGCGCTCGAAAATCGCGTGGTTGCGGACTTCGATGAAGATATAAAGATCGCCGGATGGGCCGCCGCGCAGACCGGCCTCGCCCTCGCCTGACAGGCGGATGCGGGTGCCGGTTTCGACACCAGCCGGAATGTTGACGGAAAGCGAGCGTTCTTTTTGTTGCCGCCCACTGCCCGCGCAGGTGCGGCACGGGTTGTTGATGATCTGGCCGCGGCCAGAGCAGGTGGGGCAGGTGCGCTCCACCGTGAAGAAGCCCTGCTGGGCGCGGACTTTGCCCATGCCGGAACAGGTGGGGCAGTTTGAAGGCTCGGCCCCGCCTTCGGCCCCGGTGCCGCTACAGCTTTCGCAGGCAACAGAAGATTGCACCGAAACGGTTTTTTGCTTGCCGGAAAACGCTTCTTCCAGCGAGATGCGCAGATTGTACCGCAGGTCGGAACCGCGCGTGGCCCGCTGGCCACCACGGCCGCCGCCGCCCATGAAATCACCGAACAGGTCTTCAAACACGTCGGAAAAGGCGGATGAAAAATCGCCGTTGGCACCGGGACGTCCGCCGCCAAACCCTTGCGGCCCACCACCACCACCTTCAAAGGCGGCATGGCCAAAGCGGTCGTAAGCCGCCTTTTTCTCGGCATCCTTAAGGATGTCGTAAGCCTCGTTCACCTCTTTGAACTGGGTTTCGGCTTCGGGCTTGTCTTTGTTGCGGTCCGGGTGCAGGTCCATCGCCTTTTTGCGATAGGCTTTTTTCAATTCTGCTTCAGATGCCCCCTTGGACACCCCCAGAACCTCATAAAAATCGCGCTTTGACATAGCAATCACCTGCCGGAACTGAATGTCGGCCCGAATTGGGCCGACAGGTATGTTTTACAAGAAGCCCGGAATGTTACGAACGGCGTTCGTCATCCCCAAGATCTTCGAAATCGGCGTCGACGATATCTTCGTCAACCGGGCTTGGGCCCTCGTCAACTTCGCTTTCTTCTTCGGCTTCGTCAGCCTGTGCCTTATAGATCGCTTCGCCAAGTTTCATCGCCGCCTCGGTCAAATCCTGCGACAGGGTTTTGATCTTGCCCGCGTCCTCGGATTCAAGCGCTTCTTCCAAAACCTTGATCGACAGCTCGATCACTTCGACGGTTGAGGGGTCAACCTTGTCGCTGTGATCTTCGATCGATTTCTTGGTGCTGTGGATCAGGCTTTCGGCCTGATTCTTGGCCTCGACCAGCTCGCGACGATCCTTATCGGCCTCGGCGTTATCCTCGGCGTCTTGCACCATGGCTTCGATGTCATCATCAGACAGGCCACCGCTGGCTTGAATGGTGATTTTCTGTTCCTTGTTGGTGCCTTTGTCTTTGGCGGAAACAGAAACGATGCCGTTGGCGTCGATGTCAAACGCAACCTCAATCTGCGGCAGACCGCGCGGGGCTGGCGGGATTTCTTCAAGGTTGAACTGGCCCAGCATCTTGTTGTCAGCCGCCATTTCGCGTTCACCCTGAAAGACCCGGATGGTTACCGCGTTCTGGTTATCCTCGGCGGTTGAAAACACTTGCGCTTTCTTGGTCGGAATCGTGGTGTTGCGGTCAATCAGGCGGGTGAACACGCCACCCAGGGTTTCGATGCCCAGCGACAGCGGGGTCACATCCAGCAGCACAACGTCTTTCACGTCGCCTTGCAGAACACCGGCCTGAATGGCAGCACCAAGGGCCACAACCTCGTCCGGGTTCACACCTTTATGGGGTTCCTTGCCGAAGAATTTGGTCACTTCTTCCATGACCTTTGGCATGCGGGACATACCGCCAACCAAAACAACCTCGTCAATGTCACCCTTGCTGATGCCAGCGTCTTTCAACGCAGCGGCGCAGGGTTTCATGGTGCGCTTGATAAGATCGGCCACAAGGCTTTCCAGCTTGGCGCGGGTCAGCTTCAGAACCATGTGCAAAGGCTGGCCACCGTTTGGATCCATCGAGATGAACGGTTGGTTAATCTCGGTCTGCGCTGCCGAGGACAGTTCGATCTTGGCCTTTTCAGCGGCTTCTTTCAGCCGTTGCAGCGCCATCTTATCCTTGAGCAGGTCAATGCCGTTTTCTTTTTTGAACTCGGCTGCAAGGTATTCAACGATGCGCATGTCGAAGTCTTCACCACCAAGGAAGGTATCACCGTTGGTGGATTTCACCTCGAACAGGCCATCGTCAATCTCAAGGATCGACACATCGAACGTACCGCCACCAAGGTCATAGACCACGATGGTCTTGCCACCTTCTTTGTCCAGACCGTAAGCCAGCGCCGCCGCTGTCGGCTCGTTGATGATGCGCAGCACGTCAAGGCCAGCGATTTTACCGGCGTCTTTGGTGGCTTGGCGCTGGGCGTCGTTGAAATAGGCCGGAACGGTGACAACCGCCTCGGTCACTGTTTCGCCGAGATAGCTTTCAGCGGTTTCTTTCATTTTACCAAGGATGAAGGCAGAAACCTGTGAAGGCGAATATTTTTCACCCTGTGCTTCCAGCCATGCATCGCCGTTTTTGCCTTCAATGATCTTGAACGGCACCATCTTTTGGTCTTTGGCAACTGTCGGATCGCTGTAACGACGCCCAATCAGACGCTTGACCGCAAACAATGTGTTTTCAGGGTTGGTCACGGCCTGCCGTTTGGCGGCCTGTCCAACCAGACGCTCGTCATCCGTAAAGCCGACAATTGACGGCGTGGTGCGCGCACCTTCCGAGTTTTCGATCACTTTTGGCTGCGCGCCGTCCATGATTGCAACGCAAGAGTTTGTGGTTCCGAGGTCAATCCCGATTACTTTAGCCATATCAATAGCCCTTTCCTAAATAGGCGATGTGTTTGACAGCAGATCCGCATTCGGCCTCTGCCATCTGATCCCTATGGCCGAACCCGTGTGGTAACGACCATGTGTTGAGGGGTATATAGGTTCGTGGATTTCGGGCTGCAAGCGGCAGAACGCTGGAAAATGCGGGTTTTTTTGGTCTTAGTGGCGCATTAATCCGCAAAATACGCAATTGTAAGAAGTTGTTAACGGTTGAAAATACGGCGCGCTGGCTTGCGCGTTAAGGGCTGATCGAGCAACAGCCCGAGATCAGGTTCCGTTCGCCCCCTGACAAAAGCAGCTCAATTGCAAAACCGTAGTCACGATCCGACATGCCATCGGAACACAACTCGGCCCGAATGATGCCGCTGGCTTTGACGTTTGAGCCTGTCAATTCGTCGAGCAATTCAAACCCGTAAACCGGCGCGCTCCGGTTTTGTGCGCGGCTTGACCAGTAAGACGCGTAGACCGAATCCTGATCGTCCGTCAGACCCATGGGCGACCAATCCGCATTGGCGCTGCCGTTTTGGTTCAGGGTCAGAGACCAGAAAGGCTCGGTCCCCGAACAGGCCAGACCGGCGGGCAGGCTCAACGGCATCGCCGCACTTGCATGCATGAACCGCATGGCAATCCAACCGCTGCGATCCTGAGAATTCACAAGGCCCCAGCGGCCATCATCGGTGGTTGTGATAACTTCCACCGCTTTCTGATTGAAGGCCAGTTCCCCGATCCTGGCACTTGAACCGCTTGGCGCTTCGCGGACGTTCAAAACGTCATTGCTGGCCACACCGGTTACATCGAACAGGCCGGGGGTTTGGGCAAATGCCGCCGCTGGAAGAAACATCGTCAGACTTAGAATCAAGGCTTTCAGGCGTAACATATCAATCCTCCATCAAGAAATTTACCGCAAACTGTCCCAACTGGCCGAGGCGAATTGGCGCGAATAGAACTCGGCCATCATGCCGATCACCAGCACGCCGAGACTAAAGTATATCGGATAAGTGATCGAAGTCACATGCGGTGTGT
>JAADIC010000159.1 GCA_013151535.1 Alphaproteobacteria bacterium
CAACTGGTCGCGCTGCTGCAATCCGGGGATATGCAAGCTGCAGCCGGAACGGCCGCGCGGTTAATCTGCATTGCCCCGAAAGAGGCCGTGCTGCACAATTTTCAAGGCATCGCACTTTCCCGGATTTCCGAGATTGAACGGGCCGAGCGCGCGTTCAAAACCGCCATAAAACTGCGTCCGAACTACGCCGAGGCGCTGGGCAACCTTGGCACTTTGCTAAGCGATCTTGGCAAACCTGACGAGGCCTTGATTGCGCTGGGCAAGGCACTCAAATTGCAGCCGCATCTTCCGGAAGTTAACAACAGTATGGGTTTGGTATTGGGCCAGTTGCACCGCCATAAACAATCCCTGACGTATTTCGATACCGCGATTTCACTTAACCCGAAATATGTAAATGCCTTTAACAGCAAGGGTTTAGCCCTAAAAGAACTGGGTGAACTCGATTCTGCGATTGATGTGTTCAAGGCCGGTCTGGAAATTGACGCAAACAGCACGGATATTCTGACAAATCTTGGTTACGCCTATTCCCAAGCCCTGCGCGAGCAGGACGCAATCACAACTCTGGAAAAAGCCGCCGGTCTTTTGTCGCCCCAGAATGCCGAGGTTCTGATGCGCCTCTCGGTGATCCAAAGTCAGGTCGGGGACATGGAAGCTGCCCGAAAAAACCTTCGGGCCGCAATCAAAGCTGACCCCGGCAAAGCCGAACCTCACCGGGTTTTGTCGACGATTACGCATTACCAACAAGGGGATCCGGAAATTGCCGAGATGCAGGGGCTGTTTGACAGTTCTGCGGATGGCTCCGACACTAGGGTGCATCTTGGTTTTGGTTTGGGAAAAGCCTTTGAGGATATTGATGAACCGCAAAAGGCATTCCGGTATTGGCAGGCTGGAAATAGCGCCCGACGACAGCAATTTACCTATTCTGTAGATCAAGACCGCGCGGTTTTTGAACAGGTTCGCACGCTCTTCAATCAGGATTTCCTGGCCTCCTATTGCGGCCCGCAAAGCCCGTCGAGCCAGCCGATTTTTGTTGTCGGCATGATACGCTCGGGGACAACGCTGGTGGAGCAAATCCTGTCTGGGCATAGTCAGGTTTACGGCGCAGGAGAATTGACTTTTGTTGATGACTACGCGCGGAACTGGCTGCGCAACGAACAGACGAACCCAGCCAGCTTTGACGGGTTTGTCGACCAGTATCTGGATTATGCTGCTCCGGCTGCGAGAGTTGCAGCGCGGGTGGTCGACAAAATGCCGATCAATTTTCTGTGGATAGGCATTATCAAAGCCGCGTTTCCAAATGCTAAAATCATCAATCTGGTGCGCGATCCGCGTGATATCGGATTGTCCATTTTCAAAAACTATTTTGCCGATCTGGGCAACCGATATGCTTATGATCTTGAAGAGCTTGCGGAATTCTATTTGCTCTACAAGGGTATAATGGACCATTGGCACAAAGTGCTGCCCGGCGCGGTTTATGACATTTCATATGAGGCGGTTGTTGCCGATCTGGAAGGCGAGGCGCGTGGCCTGCTGGCGCATTGTGATCTGGACTGGCAGGAGAATATCCTGCAATTTCACAAAACCGCCCGGGTCGTGAAAACCGCCAGCGTTCTTCAGGTCCGCAAAGCTGTATATTCCAGTTCAGTCAAAGGCTGGAAAAAGTATGAAGACGAACTGGCACCCTATATCCGAATTCTCGAAAAAGCCGGGGCTTTACCCGCAACTATTTAGAGCCTCGATTTGCCATACTCCACAAAAAGAAAGAGCGGACCGAAGCCCGCTCTTTCCACTCAAACTAATCGGATAGATTAGAACGAGAATTTCACACCAGCGTCTGTGGTGAGTGTGCCACCAGTGGAACGCATGGATACGCCAGCAGTTGCGCCGCCACCCAGGCTTTGCATGTAGGACACGAACCAAGTTGCTGCAGTAGCTGTTGCCGCACCACCTGTGCCAATGATTTGTGTACCTGCACCAGCATACAGTGTGCCAGCGCCCATGCCGTACTTGACGTTGGCATTGTAGCCGGAGAAGCCATTGTCGGAACGTGCATAAGCCACGCCGATATTGGCAGAACCCGCATCAAAAGCAACATTCAGTGTTGTACCACCAGTACCAAGTGTACCGTTGTCGTAGCTTACGCCGACAGTTGCTGCGCCCATGGCGAAGTTAACCGCGACTTCTGTGTCGTTTGCAGCACCACCCGAAGCGGAACCGCCCGAGATGGATACGTTAGCTGAACCCAGAGCGAAGTCCAAACGAACAACCGATGGACCAGCGCCGCCGGAAGAGTGGGACGCCCATGACCAAGCTGTGCTGGCCAGGTCATTACAAGCACCAGTGAAGCCAATGCCACAGCCCCAGATCTTACCAGCCTGAGCAACCGCACCGCTGGCATTGCCAACTGTCAGAGTTGCTGTGCCGTTGCCGATCCAGAGACGAGGAGCACCGATTGCGCGTGGAGGTACCGAAATAGTTGAAGTTACGTCGTCAAGGGTGCCCATAATGCCGTCCGGACCAGCGGAAGTGACTATGGTTGATGTATTGCCTTGGCCACCGTTCATGTTCGCACGAACATAAGCGCCGAATGTCAGGCCGCCATCAGTTTCGCCGGAAGCGTTGAAGTTAACCCGGAAACGGTGAGTAACGGCAGTTGTACCACCAGTCGACGTAACACCGATACGGCCGGAACCGCTCAGCGAGATTTCAGCAGCTGCAGCGCCCGCAAGCATAGTCAGTGCTGTTGTAGTGAGAAGAATCTTTTTCATTGTTTTCCCTCGTTAAAGTTAAAGGTGCACCTCAATTCAGGGAATCCAAATTGAGTAAGACGATCAATCACAGTTTGGCGGGGAAGGGTCAAGGAATGGAAACTGACTCCGGGCCATTGCAATTTCGCCTGATGCACAGATGCCACAGTGTGATTAGGCAACATAGATCACGCCTGCGGATGAAAATACTTGTTCGCCCAAGGTCAACCCGATACTAAGCCTATAATATACCTGTCGCCTGCTGAGGAGTGCACGATTTGCGTGGTGTCTCAAGAATAATAATCCTGATGGTTCTCGGTTTCACTCTTGCCGCGTGCGGCGGTGGCCGGTTTGGCTCGTTATTGAAGGGGACTGGTGAAAAACCCGATCAGCGTTCCGGCATCGAGAAAAACGAACCACCGGGAAAACTGTTCGACCTCTTTACCAATGTAGACAACCCCAACGTCACCATTGGTGTCAACAAATACATCTGGAACGCCACGCTCGATGTTCTTTCATTCCTGCCGGTCGAGGCGGCTGATCCATTTTCTGGTGTGATTGTAATGGGTTGGGGGCGTCCAAGTGGCTCGGCCCGCAGCTATCGCGCGACGGTATATATTCAGGATCCAGCGCTTGACGCGCGCTCGTTACGGGTGGCTTTGGTGTCCAAATCCGGCCCCGCCAATCGTGATACGGTGCGCGCCATTGAAGACGCGATTCTAACCCGGGCGCGCCAAATGCGCATTGCTGACAGCAAGCTCTAGACCTTCGCATCATTTACCAATTAGATACCCGCCAAACGCCCTGAAATCGGGCTTTTGACGCCGTTTATTGCAAGGAAAAAGTGATGTCCCGCTACAACGCCCGTGTGGTCGAACCGAAATGGCAACAGGCTTGGGAACAGGCCAATGTGTTTGCCGCCAAGCCCGATCCAAGCCGCGAAAAGTACTATGTGCTTGAAATGTTTCCCTATCCTTCGGGGCGCATTCACATGGGGCATGTGCGCAACTATACCATGGGCGATGTGGTCGCGCGTTACAAAAATGCCACAGGTTTCAACGTGCTGCACCCCATGGGCTGGGATGCGTTTGGGTTGGCGGCTGAAAACGCGGCGATGGAAAAAGGCATCCATCCGGCCGAGTGGACCTTCCAGAATATCGAGGACATGAAAGCGCAGCTTAAACCACTGGGATTCTCGCTCGATTGGTCGCGCGAAGTGGCCACTTGCAAGCCGGATTACTACCAACATCAGCAGGCCATGTTCATTGATATGATGGATAAAGGCCTGATTTACCGCAAAAACGCCGTTGTTAACTGGGATCCCGTCGATATGACCGTTCTGGCTAATGAACAGGTTGAAGCCGGGCGTGGCTGGCGATCCGGTGCTTTGGTGGAGCGGCGCGAGCTGACCCAGTGGTTTTTCAAGATCAGCGATTATTCCGGCGAATTGCTGGATGCGATTGATGATCTGACCGGTTGGCCGGAAAAAGTGCGGCTGATGCAGCGCAACTGGATCGGTAAGTCGCGCGGGCTGCAATTTGCCTTTGAACGCACGGATGGCGGCGCGCCGATTGAGGTTTATACAACACGCCCCGACACCCTGATGGGCGCGTCCTTTGTTGGCATCTCGCCGGACCACCCGATTTCCAAGGCCATGGAGGCCGAAAACCCCGATCTGGCGGCGTTTAATATCGAGGCGCGCAAAGGCGGCACCACCGAGGAGGCGATTGAAACCGCGCCGAAACTGGGCTTTGACACCGGTATTAAAGTTAAACACCCGCTCAACCCCGATTGGGAA
>JAADIC010000344.1:0-2738 GCA_013151535.1 Alphaproteobacteria bacterium
TATCCTCGATCGAGGTGGTATGCACCAGATCCAAACGCCCGCCCTTGACCTTGGTGATATATTGATGGCCGAACACCTGATGGGTCTTGCCATTGAATATCTTGGCCCCTTGCGGGTGATCCTGCCCCTCGGGCATGTCGGTCATCGCCTCAACCGCCTCGATCAGTTTGCTGCGATCGGCCGGGCCTTGATAGCCCGACGCCTCCATCCCCGCCTTGATTACGTTCAGGGTTTCCCAACAGCCGAACATATGGGCGTAGGTCGAGATTTCCTTGGGATTGTCGATGGAGGCACCATTGTCATCCACACCGACAGCGGCGCGGAAAAACTTGTCGGCATCGGTTTGGTTGGCCTGCGCATACCGCGGATTACCCTCCCAGAAATAGGTGTCTTCAAGGAATTCAAGGCCCGGTGTGGCCACGTCAACCGCTTCCAGGCTGTCGATAAAGCCAAAGATTGCTGGTGCCGAGGGGCCGAAGAATTCGCCCATTTCCTTGACGAAAGTCAGAACCGCAGGCCCGACCATGACGTGATAAATCACATCGGTATTGCGCGGGATTTGCGGGAAATATTTGGTGAACGAGGACTCGCCGGGTGGAATGGCGATTTTGGCCACCACCTCGCCGCCCTGCGCTTCAATCGCGGCGCTAAAGAAATCGCGGTGGTCATAGCCAAAGGCGAAATCAGGGAAAATCATGGTGACCTTCTTGCCCAGATTATCAGCGACAAACGGTGCCATGGCCTGAACCTGGCTTTTCACATCCGTGATGCCGGGCTGCAAAGTGTAGCGGTTCAGCATGCCGGAGGCCACATGATGCCCCTCGGACACCACGAAATAAGGCATCTTCAGCTCGCCCGCGCGCGGGGCCGAACCGATCACCACATGGCTGAACAGGGTGCCGAACGCCACGTCGGTTTTGTGCTGATTGGCGAATTTTTCGATCACTTCCGCGCCGCGTTTTGGATCGGTGCCGTCATCTTCGGCGATGATCTCCACTGGGCGGCCATTGATGCCGCCCGCGTCATTAATCACCTTGGCAGCGGCTTGCGTGGTGCGGTTGTACCATTTGCCATAAGCCGCGCCGATGCCGGTGCGATGGACCTGAAACCCGATCTTGATCGGGGCCGAACTTTGCGCCTGCGCGTAAGGCACAAAGCCCGGCAGGGCCGAGGACGCGCCAATTGCAGCCATGCCGCCCAGCACCTTGCGGCGGGTCGGCGTGAAAGTGGATGTCTTTTTGATGGTCATGTTCGTGATCTCCCAATCAGTTGGAATTTGCCCGCTTAAGCTGAGTCTTGTTCTGGCTCAAGATTGTATGCACACAAACAGAAAGTCCAGTAATTTGTTTCAGGGTTGAAACTTATCGGCTGTGTCTGGCGGGCAGGCGTCTTGAGATATCAGGCTTTACGATCTTGTTGCAAGGCGCAGGCGGGGTTAACACCTTGCACATGACCCTTAAGAAAGCCGCCTCGATGATCGACCTTCCCTGCACGCCTTCAACTGACCTGAGTGGAAAATCCGCACTTGTAACCGGCGGGTCTTCGGGCATTGGGCTGGGGGCTGGCGTGGCTTTGGCGCGGGCAGGGGCGCAGGTGACGCTGGCGGCGCGCGGCGCTGGGCGGTTGGCGAAGGTTGTGGATCAGATGCAGGCTGAGGGTCTGGCGGCCTCGGCGCTGGTGATGGATGTGGCCGATATTGTTGCCACAGCAGCGCAAGTGGCGGCCTCTGGCCCGTTTGACATTCTGGTGAATTCCGCCGGTATGGCGCGCCATTCAGCCGCCACGGAGACCACTGAGGAAGATTTCGATGCGGTCATGAACATCAACTTGCGCGGTGCCTATTTCCTGACACAGGCTGTGGCCAAAGGGATGATAATGGCGGGCAGGGGCGGCTCGCTCATCAACATATCGTCGCAAATGGCCCATGTGGGCGGCGTTGAGCGCGCGCTCTATTGTGCCTCAAAATTCGCGGTTGAAGGCTTCACCAAGGCCATGGCGATCGAGTTTGGCGCGGCAGGTATTCGCGTTAACACCATCTGCCCGACCTTCATCCTGACGCCCCTGACCCAGCCGACATTCGATGATCCCGACAAACGGGCCTGGGTCGAGCGCAAGATCAAACTGGGCCGCGCGGGTGAGATCGAGGACATCATGGGCGCGGTGCTGTACCTGGCCTGCGATCTGTCCAAACTGGTCACAGGTTCCGCGTTAATGGTCGATGGCGGTTGGACGGCGGATTAGAGCCTCGTCCACAATATCTGACCCACTCAGCCGCTCATATTTTTTCAAAGACCAAGCGGCGGCACGCCGGGATTTGGGAAAATATGAGCGGCCCCGCCGTTTGATCGGGGGGGTTGCGCCCACGCGGCCTGCCTCTGGGCGGTTGCCGCTCAACCGTATACTCGATACACTTTTCGCGCCAACGCACCCGTATTCAGACCGCGCGGACGCAACTGAGCGGGTCAGATATTATGGACGCGGCTCTAGGTTTCGGCAATTTGGATCAGAACGGTTTTGGTGGCCGGGATTTAGGCGATTTTCAATCGTTACTTGTCAGGTTTGCATGAAGTAACGGTTTCATTAACAGACTGATAACGTGCAAGAATAAATTAAAGAAATCAACAAATTAGCTCTTGATTTACCTGTAGGAGGGATTATTTTCACCCGCTAGCCCGCTAGCCCGCTAGCCCGCTAGCCCGCTAGCCCGCTAGCCCGCTAGCCCGCTAGCCCGCTAGCCC
>JAADIC010000344.1:2744-8182 GCA_013151535.1 Alphaproteobacteria bacterium
GCCCGCTAGCCCGCTAGCCCGCTAGCCCGCTAGCCCGCTAGCCCGCTAGCCCGCTAGCCCGCTAGCCCGCTAGCGCACCAACTGTATGGCCATAATATGAAATCAGTCTTGAAGTATTGCCAGTTTTGGCCGCTCCAGCCGCTTCAACAACGCATTGACTTGCTGTCGGCAAACCAGCCCAGCCCAGCCATCGGGATAAAATTCGGCTGACAAGGGCGCGTGGCGCAGCACTAACCGCCGCCAGTTGTGAATAATCAGCACGCGCAGAACAGCTATATCCAGATTGTCCGTTGGCAACGCCGTATCCAGCACGCCATTCAACTGGCCGAGCACCTCCGATAAGTCGCGATACTCTCGGGTCAAACCATGCGGCGCGGTAATCGCACTCAACCAGTCTGGCAGGTGTTTCAGATTGCCAGAAACACTTAAAAACCCCTCTCTTTCTGGCGCATTGGCCGTCAGATAAACCCCGGGTGCCACCACCAGGGCCCCCATTGCCACCATGTCCCGGTCCTGTTTCAACCGCTCGCTCAATGGGCCTGGTGCGGCCACACAAAGCGACCAACATTCGGGCATTTCAACTTTTGCCGCATATATTCGGCCACGCGCGGCAAGGCTTTCGGCAAAACCGGTATCACTCAGACGATACACACTGGTGCGACCGGTTCGTTCGCTGACGATCCAGCCGTCCTTGCGCAATCGATGCAGTGCCACGCGCATGGCCTCGGGGCGGATGCCTATGCGGGGGCATAAACGCGACATCAGCGCGCCGCTGATGCGGTCATCGCGCTTCTGCGCCAGATCACCAAACAGTGTCACAATCACCGACCAGACCCGAAAATCCCGGTTTCGGCGCAGGATCTCCAGTGCCGGTTGCAGCGACGACGATAGGGTTTCTTGTGTGTTTACAGTCATCTGTCTATTGATCGTAATCCAGCACGATCTTGTCGCTCATGGGATAACACTGACAGGTCAGAACATAGCCCTGCTCGACCTCGTAATCTTCGAGCGCGTGATTGGCGACCATCTCAACCTCGCCCTCCAGCACCTTGGCGCGGCAGGTTGAGCACACCCCGGCCCTGCAGGCAAACGGCGCGTCCATGTTGTTTTCAATCGCTGCTTCCAGCAGGGTTTGCCCGTCTTTCGGCATCTTGAAACTGCGTTTTTCGCCATCCAGCGTGACCGTGGTTTCGGTGACCGCCTGCGCGTCATCCATCGGTTTTGCGGTGGCCTTGCGCTTGGCGCGACCGGGCTGGCCGCTTCCGAACAGCTCGAACCGGATCTGGCCATCGTCCAGCCCGTGATCCTTCAGCGCTTTGGTGATGCCCAACATCATCGGTTCCGGCCCGCAGATCAAGGCGGTATCCACCGACTTGATGTCGATCCAGTGCCTGAATAATTCGGCGCATTTTTCCGGTGTCACCATGCCGGTGAACAGGTCGATTTCCTGCGCGTCGCTTTCCAGAATATGGATGATTGTCAGCCGCCCCAGGAACCGGTTTTTCAAATCCTCCAGTTCCTCGCGGAACATGATGCTGGCGACGCCGCGATTGGCATAGACCAGCGTGAAATCCGATTTAGGTTCGCGCGCCAGCGTGGTTTTCAGAATCGACAGCACCGGCGTGATGCCCGAGCCGCCGGCAAACCCCAGATAGGTTCGGGCCGCATCGGGGTCGATTTCAGTACCGAATTTGCCCATTGGCGGCATCGCTTCAAGCCTGTCACCGGGTTTCAGGGCCTCATTCGCCCAGCTTGAAAACGCGCCACCATCGACGCGCTTGATGCCGATCTGCAACTTACCCTCATCAAGCCCGGCGCAGATCGAATAGGAGCGGCGCAGTTCCTGGCCGTCAAAGTCGCGGCGAAATGTCAGATATTGGCCGGGGGTGAAAGCAAACTCTGCCGCCGCGCCGTTTTCAGGCACCAGCGTCAGCACCACCGCGTCGCGGATGGTTTTGTGGATGTCGGTGACAGTCAGATTGTGAAAACGCGGCATGGGGCTTCTCGCTTCAGATACATTTGAAATAGTCGAACGGCTCAAGGCAGGATTTACACCGCCAGAGCGCCTTGCACGGGGTCGAGCCGAACTGGCTTGTACGCTCCAGATCATCGCCGCCGCATTGCGGGCAACGGGCCGGTGTGCCTTTGGCCTCGGGCGGGGCGATGCCATAATCCTCAAGCGCAATACGGCCCTTTTCAGACATCCAATCGGTGGTCCAGGCAGGTGAAAGACGCCGTTCAAGCCGCAGATTTTTAACGCCTTTATGGTTTAAGGCGCTCACTATGTCCTCGTTGATTACCCGGGTTGCCGGGCAGCCGGAATAGGTCGGGGTAATTGTGATCACAAGCTGATCCTGCTGCCACTTCACATCGCGAATGATCCCCAGATCAACCAATGTGATCACAGGAATTTCCGGGTCGGCAATGGTGTCGAGACAGTCCCAGACCTGTGCAACAGAAGGCAGGGAGGCGATCACCATTCTGCCCCGGGATAGGCGCGCTGCAAGAACTGCATATCGGCCAGAATATAGCCCAGATGCTCGGTATGGGTGCCGGTCTTGCCACCCTTATGGGTGAACGCATCCTTCGGAATGTCCAGCGTCGCGTCCTGCATCACACGCCCCACCAGCGCGTCCCAGTCGGCGCGCAGGCTGGCGGGATCGGGCGCGATGCCTACCTTTATAAGCACCGCATCGACCGCGTCGCTGACGAACATTTCGCCGACATAAGGGTAAAGATCATCCAGCGCCGCCTGCATGCGGGTATGGCTTTGGGGCGTGCCATCGCCCAGCCCGACAACGGTTCCCGCTGAGCGTTCAACGTGATAGGCCACCTCTTTACTGGCTTTTTCGGCAATATCAGCCACGCGTTTATCGCTTGATTTCAACAGCTTGCCCAGCATCAGGCTTTGGAACGCATCAAACAGGAACTGGCGCATCAAGGTCTTGCCGAAATCGCCATTGGGGCGCTCGACCAGCAGCAGGTTACGAAAATCCCAGACGTCGCGCAGATAGGCCAGATCATCGGCGCTTCGCCCCTTGCCTTCAACCTCGCCCGCCAGTTCCAGCCAGAACTGGGTTTGGCCGATCAGATCAAGCGCGGTGTTGGCCAGCGCGATGTCTTCCTCGATCACCGGCGCATGGCCGCACCATTCCGACACGCGGTGGGATAGGATCAGGGTGCTATCGCCGAGGCGCAGCAGGAACTGAAACAGGGCTTGATCGCGGGTCATTACATCGCCCCCACGTCGTCGGGAATGTCAAAGAACGATGGATGACGATAGACTTTGGAGTTGGACGGCTCGTAAAGCGGGCCTTTTTCGTCCGGAGAAGAGGCTGCGATATGGACAGCCTCGACCACCCAGATTGACACGCCCTCATTGCGCCGCGTGTAGACATCGCGGGCGTTCTTGATCGCCATTTCCGCATCCGGCGCGTGCAGGGAGCCCACATGACGGTGGCTCATCCCGTGTTGTCCGCGGATGAATATTTCCCAGAGGGGCCATTCGTTTGACATGATATTCTCCTTATTCCGCAGCCACTTGCGCGGCGTTCTTAATCTTGTTTTTATGTGCATGCGCCATCAGACCATCACGCACCCATTCGCCATCTTCCCAAGCCTTGACCCGCGCCGCCATACGATCCTTGTTGCAAGGCCCATTGCCGCGAAGTACCGCAAAAAACTCGTCCCAATCGGGATCGGAGTAATCGTAGCCGCCCTTATCCTCGTTCCATTTGACGTTCGCATCGGGGCAGGTCAGGCCGAGATATTTCATCTGCGGCATGGTCTGATCGACGAACCGCTGGCGCAGCTCGTCATTGGTGTTGATCTTGATCCGCCAGGCCATGGATTGGGTTGAATGCACCGAATCCTTGTCGGGTGGTCCGAACATCATCAGGGATGGGAACCACAACCGATTGAGCGCGTCCTGTGCCATGGCTTTCTGCGCCGCATTGCCAAACGCCATCTTCATCATGATCGAATAGCCCTGGCGCTGGTGGAAACTTTCTTCCTTGCAAATCCGCACCATGGCGCGGGCATATGGCCCGTAGGAGGTTTTTTGCAACTGCACCTGATTCATGATCGCGGCCCCGTCAACCAGCCAGCCAACCGCGCCGATATCGGCCCAGTTCAGCGTCGGATAGTTGAAGATCGAGGAATATTTCATCTTTCCCGCATGCAGCATCTCGATCAACTCGTCGCGGCTGACACCCAGCGTTTCACAGGCGGAATAGAGGTAGAGGCCATGCCCGGCCTCGTCCTGAACCTTGGCCAGCAGGATCGCCTTCCTTTCAAGTGTGGGCGCGCGGGTGATCCAGTTTCCTTCGGGCAGTTGACCGACGATTTCGCTATGCGCGTGCTGGCCGATCTGGCGGATCAGGGTGGCGCGGTAATCATCAGGCATCCAGTCGCGCGGCTCGATCTTTTCGCCGGCATCAATGCGGGCCTGAAAGGCGCGCTCCTGATCTGACATTTCGTCGGGTGTCTTCACGCCGGTGCCTGCGGTTTTCACCATCTGTGCGTACATGTGATCCCTCCTGCCGGGTCGACGGAATTAGCCGACCGTGCGGTCAGGGATACTGTCGCGCAGAGATTCGCGCAAGGCAAATGTTACAAAAAGTGAAAAATGATGAAAAAATTAGTAACTTGTAATATTTCCTCTTGACCTTCCTGTAGCTGGAACCCCTATATCCGGCCAGGACAAACATCGAAAGGATTCTCCAATGTCAAATTCTAACGCTAAATTCAACGTCTCCGGCATGACCTGCGGCCATTGTGTTGCCCATGTGAAAGAGGCGCTGGAAGCGACCAGCGGTGTTGTCAGCGCCGCCGTCGATCTGGATGCCAAAACCGCCGAGGTCGAATTCAATGGCGATATCACAGCGGCCGAGGTTGCGGCTGTGATCGACGCTGCGGGCTATCCCGCTCAGGCCGCTTAACCGCGACACCAGATAAACTGACCCCCGCTCGGGGTTCCAGCATACCTTCCGGTCACTGGAATCCTGTCGGGGGCAGATCTCGTTCAGGCCGCTCGTAAAGGAACAACCGATGGCACTTGATACGCAAAACAACGCTGATAACCACGCCCGCTTTCGCATCACCGGCATGAGCTGTGCCGCCTGTGTCGGGCGGGTGCAGAAAACCATTGAATCGACACCCGGCGTGACCAAGGTTTCGGTCAATCTGATGACCGAGATGGCGGATATAGATTACAACGCCGATATCACCGTGGATGAAATCGCCGCCGTGATCGATGCCAGCGGCTATCCCACGGCGCATGCGGATGTCACGCTCAGCATCGAGGGCATGACCTGCGCCTCTTGTGTTGGCCGTGTTGAAAAGGCCTTGCTGGCGGTGCCCGGTGTCGATGGTGCGGCGGTCAATCTGGCCACGGAAACCGCCCTGATAAAATATACCGATGGCCAGACCAACCCCGA
>JAADIC010000306.1 GCA_013151535.1 Alphaproteobacteria bacterium
ATCCTGAATATTGGCCTCATGCACAACCAACCCGACAAGAAATCCGTTGGTGTCAGTCACGATATGGCGCTTGCGCCCCTTGACCTTTTTACCGGCATCAAACCCCCGCGGACCGCCACTTTCCGTGGTTTTCACACTCTGGCTGTCGATAACACCCGCAATCGGACACGGCTCTTTTCCCTCCAGTTCGCGCGCCTCCTGAACCAGAGCGAAGTTCATCAGCGCCAATGTGCCATCATTGCTCCATTTGTAGAAATAGCCCCGCACGGTGGAAAGCGGCGCAAAGTCTTTGGGCAACATGCGCCATGGGATACCACCCTGGAGCTCGACCGCCCACTGAAGCGATGAGCATGTTTATCGATGATTATCGTGATGTTTACGGGGTCGAGCCGATCTGCCGGGTTCTGCCGATCGCTCCGTCGACATATTATGCCCGTGCAATAATCCGAAACAATCCTGATCTGGCCTCAAGGCGGGCAAAACGCGATGCTGTTCTGCGGCCTGAGATTGAGCGGGTCTGGAAGAATAACTTCAAGGTTTACGGGGTGCGCAAAACCTGGCGCCAGATGCAGCGGGAGGGCTTTGATGTGGCCCGCTGCACGGTAGCTCGTCTGATGAAGGAGCTTGGACTTCAAGGGGTTATTCGCGGCAAGTCTGTCAAAACGACAGTGAGCAACAAAACGACCCCCTGTCCGCAAGATAAGGTAAACCGGCAGTTCCATGCCCTCGTACCCAACATGCTCTGGGTAAGCGATTTTACCTATGTGTCGAGCTGGCAGGGCTTTGTTTATGTCGCCTTTATCATTGATGTTTTTTCCCGGCGCATCGTCGGCTGGCGAGTATCGCGATCTGCTCAAACCGACTTCGTGCTCGATGCCCTGGAGCAGGCGCTATATGAGCGCGGACCGGTTAAGAAAAAAGGGCTGATACATCACTCTGACCGTGGGGTGCAGTATGTCTCAATCCGTTATAGCGAGCGCCTGGCCGAAGCCGGTATAGAGCCATCGGTGGGCAGCGTTGGCGACTACTATGACAATGCCATGGCCGAAACAATCAATGGTCTTTACAAGGCCGAGGTTATTCACAGGCGAAAATCCTGGCGCACCATGGAAGAAGTGGAATGGGAAACCTTCAAATGGGTCGACTGGTTCAACAATCGCCGCCTGCTGGAACCAATTGGAAATATCCCGCCAGCCGAAGCAGAAGCAGAAGCAGAAGCAGAAGCAGAAGAGAGGTACTATGTAAAAAACCAAAACTTGAATATGCTCGCATGAAACGAAGTAAATAGCCTCCAGGAAAACCGGGGCGGTTCATGCTGCAATTAGTTTGAACGCGGATCAGTTAGGATTTCCACAAGCCACATTTGCTTTCGATCCAATGATTGTTTTGGTGACCTCTGCCCTCGGTTGGCTTCAAATGAAGCGACATGGCGAGTTGACCGCAAGCTATAATTTGACTGCGCATGAGATTGGGATAATCAGGGGCAATTCTGACGCGGTAAAAACCGAAGAAGAGTTTTCAGATTTCGTCAATGAAGCTGAATTGGCTTTTTCTCGCGAACACACCCAATGGGTTGCGAGGCGCGACGCAAACTAATGACACGCTAACAATCCGGTTGAACAAGCCCCCTGAACGGCTCTTATGAAACATGCCTCCGTTAAATAATGCCTAAAGCGTGTTGTATTTTTTAGGATTCAGGATTCCCAAATCATTTGGAACGTGATTCTCTATCAGTATTGAAGGAGAACAACCATGGGAAAGCCACATCCTGTTGAGTTGTGTGCGCAATCTTGCAGCGCTCATGAACGGCGACAATACGCAGAAGCTGGACCTTGAAACCTTCGCTATCGGTGCGATGTTCGACCAGGTACTCGATGCTGCCAACCTACGCCTCGGTCCGATGACGGCCAATCGCTATCGACTGGAGCGCGACCTCGAAGGGGGCGGTCGCGGACGACGCGGACTCGGAATACAGGTGTTCGACATCCACACCGGAAAGGCGCGACCGACGACGACGCTTTCGGGCGGCGAGACGTTCATTGCGGCACTCGCTCTCGCGCTCGGTCTGGCCGATGCCGTTGAAAGCGCCAGCGGCAAGATCAAGCTGGACACGATATTTATCGACGAGGGTTTCGGCAGTCTCGATACCGAAAGCGGATCGGGCACACTCGAGCAGGTTCTGCAAGCTCTGAGTTCGTTGGTCAGTCAGAATCGAGCAGTTGGTCTCATCTCGCACGTTCCGCTCGTACAGGAAGCCATCCCAAACGGATTTTATGTGCGCAAGCACCTCGCGGGAAGTACGGTGGAAACGAGAGGGGAAGTCTGAATGGGTCCATGCCCTAGCCGACTTCGCACAGGTCAGAGCGGGTTATAAACCGTTTGCCGCGACCGTTGTCGAGCGAGAACATGCCGCCCTGTCCATCAATCACGTCGATGGTCAGGCGGGTGTGTTTCCACGCCTCGTATTGCTTGCCGCCGATGTAAAAGGGCATGCCGCCGATTTCTCCCATCTGCACGTCATGGTCAGCGATAATCATATCCCCTTTAGCGTAGCACATGGGGGCAGACCCGTCACAGCACCCCCCCGACTGGTGGAAAATCACCGGACCGTGCTCGGCGACGATTTCACGGATCAACCGCAAGGCGGCTTCGGTGGCTTCGACTTGGTCGTTCATCATATCCTCGGGATAAAAAAGGGCGTGCAGTGACGCACGCCCAATATAGCTTTGTTTTAAAAGAAACCAAGTTTGTTGGGGTTATAGCTGACCAACAGGTTTTTGGTTTGCTGATAGTGGTCCAGCATCATCAGGTGGGTTTCGCGGCCAACGCCCGACTGTTTATAACCACCGAATGCCGCATGGGCCGGGTAGGCGTGGTAACAGTTGGTCCAGACACGGCCGGCCTTGATGGCGCGCCCCATACGGTAACATGTGTTGATGTTGCGTGACCAGACGCCAGCGCCTAGGCCATAAAGCGTGTCATTGGCGATTTCCAGCGCTTCCTCTTCGGTTTTAAAGGTGGTCACGGCCAGAACCGGGCCAAAGATTTCCTCCTGGAATATCCGCATTTTGTTGTTGCCCTTGAATACGGTTGGCTGCACATAAAAACCGCCGGCGGTCTTGTTGTCCAACTCGGCGCCAGCACCACCACACAGCACTTGAGCGCCTTCTTTGCGCCCGATATCCATGTAGGACATGATTTTCTCATACTGCTCTTGGGAGGCCTGTGCGCCAACCATGGTGTTGAAATCCAACGGGTCGCCTTGAACAATTGCGGCAATCCGGTCCAGACATTTAGCCATGAATTCTTCATAGATGTCTTCGTGGATAAGAGCACGGCTTGGGCAGGTGCAGACTTCGCCTTGGTTGAAGGCGAACAGCACCAAGCCTTCGATCGCCTTGTCGAGGAACTCATCGTCTTCGTCCATCACATCCTTGAAGAAGATGTTGGGGGATTTGCCACCCAGTTCAACAGTGGATGGAATGATATTCGCCGCTGCATATTGCATGATAAGGCGACCGGTAGATGTTTCGCCGGTGAAAGCGATTTTGGCGATGCGGGTGGAGGTCGCCAGCGGTTTGCCTGCTTCCAGACCATAGCCGTTGACCACGTTCAAAACGCCGGCCGGCAGCAAATCAGCGATCAGTTCCATCAGCACCAGAATAGACGCAGGCGTTTGCTCGGCTGGTTTCAGGATGACGCAGTTACCGGTAACCAGCGCCGGAGCCAGTTTCCAGGCCGCCATCAAAATCGGGAAGTTCCACGGGATGATCTGGCCGACCACGCCCAGAGGCTCTTGGAAGTGATAAGCAACGGTGTCAGCATCCAGCTCGCTGAGCGAGCCTTCTTGCGCGCGTATCACACCAGCATAATAACGGAAGTGGTCAATCGCCAACGGGATATCGGCCGCGTTGGTTTCACGGATCGGCTTACCATTGTCCCATGTTTCGGCCTCGGCGAGGAGGGCCAGGTTGGCTTCCATAACGTCAGCGATTTTTAGCAAAACGCCGCTGCGCTCGGTCACACTGGTAGCGCCCCATGCGTCTTTGGCAGCATGGGCCGCGTCCAGCGCCAGCTCGATGTCCTTGGCGTTGGAGCGTGGAATCTGGCACAGGACAGAGCCGTTTACCGGAGTGATATTGTCGAAATATTGGCCGTCAACCGGTTCGACGAATTTGCCGCCGATGAAGTTACCGTATTTTTCCTTGAATTTAAAAGTCATGTCTTTCCTCCCAGAGTTGTTAATTGTTGCGGAGTGCAACTCGACGTTTACTCTGGGCAGACTGAGTTTGTCTGTCACCTGAGTGGGGGACGAATTGCAGTGTGACCTGTCTCAATTTCGATACAGTTTGGAAGTCTTATACCAAAGGAAGTAAACTTTGACCCGTTTGATGGTGACAAATACGTTCATTCGGCTAGGCGCGGCGCGAAGCGCGATGCCGCCGTATCGGGCAAGTGCCGGAACGACGCCGGGGGACGTATTTGGCCCAGCAAAGCCCGGCTTTTTGCGCCNGCCCGCTGGAGCAGCGTTACGACCCACTTGTGGTCGGCAAGACCACGGCGTGTATCGTGCCTTGCCAGCAGACACAAAAAGCCGGTCAAACGAGTCAAAGATTACTTCCTTTGGTATTATTGTAATATTTCAATATTCACGGCTATTTTGTAATATTCAGCCGCTTCATTTTGCGGTGTAGCGTGGCGCGGCTAATGTTCATGGCGCGGGCAGCGGCGCTGACATTTCCGCCGGTACTGGCCAGAGCCTGTTGGATAACCGGACGTTCAGCCGTGGCGTATTGCCGGGCCTGATCAACTTCCTGTCCGCGCAGTTTGGACAGCGGGCGCAGGTTTTTCAGGTCGGCGCTGCTCAGGCCATAGATATTGCGTGCATAACGGGTCGCCCCGATTACCAAATCGTCCTGATCAACTGCAATCAGCGCGGCCCCGCGCAAAGATTCGGGCGGCAGGCCGTGTGCTGTGCCCGTATCGACCAGCAGAATTCGAGCACCGGAAAACCAGGAACTGAAATGGTCGGACTCGATCCGGCGGGCGGTATCCACCACTGCTATCGAGATCAGCCGCGAGAAACACGCCGTCAGATCAGCCCGGCACGAAGAAACATCAATAACCGCCATCAGATCGCCCTGATGGTCAAAAATCGGTGCAGCGGTGCAGGACAGGCCGGTATTTTTGGTGTGGAAATGCTGGTCTTTGTGTATGGTAAGCGGGCGTTCCTCGATAATGCAAGTGCCAACCCCGTTGGTGCCTTCGGATTGCTCGGACCAGACCGCACCTGTCCACAAGCCCCATTTGTTAAAGGTTTTATCATCCTGCTGCGCGCCGCGCCGCGCAAGGGCCACACCGTTTTTGTCGGCCAAAACCACGCTGCACCCGGCATCGCCAACCGCCAGATAGAGTTGATCAAGGCTGCTCTCGCTGGCGTGGATCAACAACCCGAGGCGTTCTTGGGCCTCGTGCAATTCCTGCGCAGTCAGGCGCGCGGGGGCGCGGCAATTGCCCGGGTCGAGCTCATGTAGGACACTCGAGCGTTGCCATGACGCCACCAGCGGATGACGCGCGGCCTCATCGCGGGCGATGGCAGCTTCAATCTTTGCTGCATGATGGCCCGAAAACGGCATGCGATCTCCCCTCTCCGGCAATATTTAAAGACCCAATCAGCCCGTGCGTCAAATGAAACATGAATATTGTGCGCGAGGCGCCTGTTGCCGGTTTTTATGCATAACGCGCAAGCGCTGACCAAAACCGGTGTAGTCGCCACCGGAGCAGTTCTTATACCAACGGCCCTCAGGTTTGACTGGACCTGTCGCGGGTTATTTTGAGCTCCTTTAAGGGCATATTCTGCCATAAAGAAGATAAGGAATGGCAAGTTTACACAGCGAAGAATTCAGCGGGATGCGGCGCGTATTGCGCTCACCAGCGATCTGACGCGCAGACAGGCATCGTCTGATCTGGGCATTGGCATGCCGATCCTGAATGAATAGCCCCGGGATTGGCAAATTATCAATCCTTGAAGTATCTTAGAATGACATGGGGGTAATCGAAGGGGCTTATGTCATGAGTGCTGAAAGCGACTACTTTAAATTACGACAGGAAGGTAAGACTTATATATCGAAATTATTCCATTGGAATGATCGTGATACAGAGGCGAAACGTAACATTACTATGGTGATGGAAGGTAGCGACGAATTGAAAATTGGTGAGATCGAAGGTGCGATGTGCCTGCGATTGTCTGGGGAAAAACGCAAAACCCAAGTTACCGCTGTCGTCACTCAGGATGAAAAACAGATTCGACGACTGACACTTCAAACTTTTAAAACGCGC
>JAADIC010000126.1 GCA_013151535.1 Alphaproteobacteria bacterium
GAGACCAGCGCCTGGGTATCGGTGGACAATTCAAGCCCATCGAGAACCGAAAAAGTGGCGTCAGCCTTGTAGGTTAGCGGGTTAAGTTCAAGTGCCGTCACGGTGCCGATCTTGACCCCGGCCATGCGCACATCGGTGCCAACATTGATCCCCTCGGCTGAGCGGAACGAGGCCGACAGGGTGTATGCGCCGCTTGGGCCTGAAACGCCGGTCGATTGGCCAACATAATAGAGAAAGCCAAGCGCCACCGCGACGACAATGCCGCCAATCAGGGTTTCTGTGGTGTTTTCAGCCATGTCCGGCCCGCCCTATTCAGGCTGCCAAGCGTCATAATCGCTGGTCGATTTGGGCTTGGCCGCGCGCAATGAACCGCTGGGCGCATAGGCGTCAGGTGTACCGGTCTTGTTAATCATATGCGGCTTCTGCCAGGATTTGCGCACCAGTGGATTGTCGCCCGGGCGATCATCAAACGTGTGGTGCAGCCAGCCATGCCAATCGGGCGATATTTTGGTCGCCTCGATCTCACCCGCAAAAATCACCCAGCGGCGCTTGCCGTCTTTGCACTGGTAATAAATGTTGCCGTCCTCGTCTTCACCGACTTTTTGGCCCTTGCGCCATGTGAACAATTGGGTACCAAGGGTCTGGCCGTGCCACCAGGTGAACAAGCGTGTGATGAACTTCATTGCGAACCTCGTTTTCAACTGGCCCCATATGGCCCAAATCGCCGGGAAAGGTCCAGCGCGATCAGCTTGCCGTGGCACTTTCTTTCTTGGCGTCGGCATAGATCAGCAACGGATTGCCATCGCCATTGACCGCCTCGTCATTGACCACGACCTCCGAAACATTTTCAAGCCCCGGCAGATCGAACATGGTATCGAGCAGGATATCTTCCATGATCGAGCGCAAGCCGCGGGCACCAGTTTTGCGCGTAATCGCCCGTTTGGCGATGGCTTTCATTGACTCGTCAGTGAAAGTCAGCTTCGCGTCTTCCAACTCGAACAGGCGCTGATATTGCTTTATCAGGGCGTTTTTCGGCTGTGACAAGATGGTCACAAGCGCGTCTTCATCCAGATCGGTCAGGGTGGCAATCACCGGCAGGCGGCCGACAAATTCCGGGATCAGGCCGAATTTCAGCAGGTCTTCCGGCTCAAGATCGCCCAGCGTTTCGCCGACGGATTTGGCCTCTTCGTCCTTCACGTCGGCACCAAAGCCGATGGATGAGCCTTTGCCGCGCCGTGAAATTATTTTCTCAAGGCCGGAAAATGCACCGCCGCAGATGAACAGGATATTGGTGGTATCGACCTGCAAAAATTCCTGCTGCGGATGCTTGCGCCCGCCTTGCGGTGGTACAGATGCAACCGTGCCTTCCATGATTTTCAGCAAGGCCTGCTGCACACCCTCGCCCGACACATCGCGGGTGATGGACGGGTTGTCGGATTTGCGGGTGATCTTGTCGACTTCGTCAATGTAAACGATGCCACGTTGGGCCCGCTCAACATTGTATTCCGACGCTTGCAACAGCTTTAGGATAATGTTTTCAACGTCTTCGCCAACATAACCGGCCTCGGTCAGTGTCGTCGCATCGGCCATGGTGAACGGCACATCCAGAATGCGCGCCAGCGTCTGTGCCAGCAGGGTTTTGCCGCAACCGGTGGGACCGATCAGCAGAATGTTGGATTTCGCCAGCTCGATATCGGATGATTTTTCGGCGTGGTTCAGACGTTTGTAATGGTTGTGCACCGCCACCGACAGCACCCGCTTGGCCATCACCTGCCCGATGACATAATCATCCAGCACATCGCAAATATCACGCGGCGTTGGCACCCCGTCGCTGGATTTCACCATCGAGGATTTGGTTTCCTCGCGGATGATGTCCATGCATAATTCAACACATTCATCGCAGATGAACACGGTTGGCCCGGCGATCAGTTTCCTGACCTCGTGCTGGCTTTTGCCGCAGAACGAGCAATAAAGCGTGTTCTTTGAATCACCGCTGCTTGAATTCGCCATCTGTCACCTCTGCCTTGCTCAATTCTCTAACCGTAATTTTGGGCCATTTTGTGGCCTTCTAATTGAATGTCTCGCCTTACGCTATTGCAGAAACGCATAACAGACAATTCATTTCACGCTCACGAAGCTGCAACAAATTGTCTGTGCGCATCTGGCGCACCACATCGGCGCGTTAGCTGTCCTCGTCTTCGCTGGAGCGATGATCGACGATTTCATCCAGATGGCCCCAGTCCAGCGCTTCCTTGGCAGACATGAAATTATCCCGCTCCAGCGCCTTTTCCACCGCTTTCAGGTTTTGGCCCGTATGCTTGACATAGATCTGGTTCAACTGGTCCTTGATCTTCTGGGTTTCCGCCGCATGGATCATGATATCCGTCGCCTGGCCCTGATAGCCGCCCGAGGGCTGATGCACCATGATGCGCGCGTTGGGCAGCGCAAAACGCATGCCCTTTTCACCGGCAACCGCCAGCAATGAGCCCATCGAGGCGGCTTGCCCCACCACAAGGGTGGAAACCTTGGGGCGAATGTACTGCATAGTGTCATAGATCGACAGGCCCGAGGTCACGACACCACCGGGCGAATTGATATACATCGAGATTTCCTTGGACGGATTATCCGCCTCCAGAAACAGCAATTGCGCCACCACAAGGGTCGACATGCCGTCATGGATCGGGCCGGATATGAAAATGATCCGCTCCTTCAGAAGGCGCGAGAATATGTCATAGGCGCGTTCACCGCGCGCGGTCTGTTCGACCACCATCGGCACAAGGTTGTTGGTGAAGTAGTCTATTGGATCGGTGGTCATGCGGCCTGCCCTTTGTTGCTCTTGCCTGCCTTCATAAAGGAAGGTTCCTACCAGAGTCTTAGTCATGCGCACGAGGGGGTGCAAGAGAGGGCTGTGTCAAAGGCGACATATCCTTTGATCTTCTGGGCCCGTTGCCAGGCTGGCGCCGAAGAATTTTACCCAAAATTCTTTGCTTAAAATTTTTCGATAAAAATTTTCGGGAACCGTTCCGATCCCAGGGCCGATTCTCCCGCCTCTTTTTCCCATATTCCTTATTTTCCGATACTCTTGACAATCGACTTTAGATTGATAGTTTTGAATGCATATTTCTTATGATTGAAGCCGCGCTGAAATTTAGGTAACCTTGACTTCGTCATCGATGTTTTTGCAGGGTCAAAATGACAACAATTTCGACACCCGTCTATGTAATTGCGGGACAAAGTAACGCCCGCAGGCTGGACTCAACACGCATTTTTACGGATGCCATCGAAGCGCGGGGAATTGCTGGGGAAGTTATACGCGTCACCGAAGGTGGCACCACAATGGAAGGCAGGGAAACCCGCAACGACTGGTATCCATTTGAGGACGGGGACCCGGCAACGGGTGAATTGGTTGAAGACCTGATCCAGACAATTCGTGATAATCTGGCGGCAAACCCAGAGGCATATGTTGCCGGATTCATCTGGATGCAAGGTGAGAGCGACGCCAATTCAAAGTTCTATTCCGACGATTATCAGGCCAAATTGCAAGGCCTATATGATCTGGTGACAGCCGAGTTCGGCGCGAATTTCCCTTTCATGGTCATGCAGCTTTCAGATTTTGCCCCTGGTATTTCGGAGGGGAATGTGGGTGATTGGGAGTCAGTCGCAGCCGCTCAGGCCAGCTTTGTCGCCAATAATTCCAACACGATCCTGCTTGACCCCGATGTCATTGCATCAGATGCCGGAATAGATGTGTCAGACATGTTTCGCGACAATTTTCACTTTCAGGACACGGTTTATTCGGTCATGGCTGAAACCATCCTTGACATGATTGCCGCCCACTCCACATCTGCTGCACCGCTTCTGAGCGATGGAACATCGGCACCTGACCAAATGACAGGAAGTCCAGGCGCGGATATCATGAAGGGGCATAAAGGTGCGGACACAATCAGCGCCTATGCCGGTGACGACCTTGTCGAGGGAGGCAATGGCGCAGACGTGATTGATTTGGGTAGAGGTGCCGATCTTGCCTATGGCGGTCGTGGCTTCGACAAAATCCTTGCGGGGCGGGGCAATGACGTCGTCTGGGCCGGTCGTGGCAATGACAATGTGGCGGGATCAGACGGGGCCGACACCATCTATGGCGGCAACGGCAATGACCGGATCGTTGGTGGCAAGCAGAACGATGCGCTGTTTGGCGGCAACGGGTTTGACGAACTTGTTGGCGGTAAGGGTGACGATTTGCTGACCGGTGGCGCGGGCATTGATACCTTCATCTTTCGCTTCCAGCAGCAGAACGGCTATGACACCATTCTGGATTTCGAGACCGGGCTGGATCGGTTGCAAATCGAAGGTGGCGGCAACATCAACGATGTGGTGCTGACCGATCTTGGCGACCGCGTTCAGATCACGATCAACGCGATCAGTTTTGAGATCATGACCGATGCAGGCCAAAGCCTGTCACTGGATGATTTCCTATTCGTATAGAGCAAAACCAATCCAATTGAATTCA
>JAADIC010000058.1 GCA_013151535.1 Alphaproteobacteria bacterium
ATCGACAAAGCCGATATCAAGCGGATCCTCGCGCCGTGTCCAGCCGATGATGAAATCCGAACCCCGCAGACCCGCCGCCGCCAATGCACCCGGGATGGATTTGTGCAAACCGTAAAACGCGAATGCCCGATCAAGGGCCACATCTGTCAGGCCTTCAATCTCGGGGCGCTCGCCCTTTTCGGCCAACCATTCGGCGATCTTTTCGTATTCTGGATCATAAAGCGGGGTATAGATGATCCGGTGAATGGTCGTCGCCGGAACCCCGTGACTGCGCAACACACTGGCCGCCTTGTTGGTTGGGGCCAAAACCGCCAAGGTGCGGCGGTCCTTACGCGGCTTGCCCTCGTAGTCACCCGAGATCAGGTCAACCCCCGCCTCGACCAACTCGTCCACCATGCGCGCCAGCAGCATGGTTTTGCCCGAACCGGCCTTGCCCAGCACTGCCACGAGGCGCGATTTGCCGCCGCCTTCAGGCAGCAGCGTATCGTTGGCCAGATCAACGCCAGCCTTCAGCAGCGCGTCGCTGATACGGTCGTAAGCCTCGGCCTGATCTTCGGAAAACTGCATTTACTGCCCTTGTTTTCCCAAGGTGATAGCCGCTTGCGCGCTTGCACACCAGCCGGATCAGGCGATTTGGGCCGCGCCAAAGGCATTGTCGAACCAAAGGCCGGCTGCCTCGGGATCAACCTTGGCACTCTTTTGCAGTCGCGCAAACGGGGCAGCCTTGAAATCCCACAAACCAACGCTGATCGCATCGCGGCCCTGCCCGTCCGTGCCCAGAACCTCGGGCCGCCAGCCAAGTGCAGCGTAGACGCGGATCATGCGCGTATCAAAAACCCCGACCGCATGGGCCAGATGAAACCGTTTTCCCAGTTCGGCAGCCGCCAGCATCAAACGCGCCGCCGTCAGCCCGGCCTTGGCGCGGGGCGAGATACAGAACCGTGTGCATTCCCAGATCAGCGGGCTGGCAATGGTCACGCCATCCGTCAGATGCTGGAAATGATCGTTAACCATCACCGGCCCCGTGGTTGGTAAAAACCGCATGGAGCCGCCATGAGTGCCGTCTTCAAGCTGCCAGATCACATAGAGCGGGTTCTGCACGTCATATTCGTCGCGCTCGCATCCACTTTTATCCACCTGCACCGGCCACTTCAATCGGCTGGAAAACTGGGCGGCGCGGTCGGCGAACATTGAATTGGAAAGGGTGGAGTTTGCGGCCAGTTGGTCGCCATACAAAAATCGTATCATCGAAAATTCCTGCTAAATGCGCAGAATTAACCGATGACGGTTTAAGGGTTTCTCAACGAACGGGCGAAAAAATTTTCTGCAACGGCACGGTGTCTTGAACCTCGCCCACGCTATCTGACCCGCTCAGGTGCGCAGGCGTTGTCTGAATGGGGGATATGTTTACGCAAAAAACGCTGCGGGCAGCTATGTCAATGTCGAGATCTACAGGCGGCTGGAGGTCTGAATAATTTTATCGAAAATTATTCCCGCTAAAAATCTTTCGGGAAAGATTTTCTTCTTGAGCGATTCGATCACATTCGGTTTGACCCTTTGAGGCCGCGCAGATTTAATGAACGAGGCCCTAAACGATGATCTTGCCGCGCGCCATTGCCAGCGCCACCGCATGCGTGGTGTTGGCAGCCCCCAGCTTGAAGCGCGCGCTTTCGATATAGACCCTTAGGGTATGTTCCGAAATCGACAGGCTGTCCGCCGCGTGGCCCCGACTTTTGCCCATTCCGATCAGGGTCAGCACATCCAGTTCGCGCGGCGACAGCGGCTGATCCGGCAGCTTGTCGGTGCCGCGCTCGATCTCCAACGCTTTTTGGTTCAGATAATGGGCGATCAGCAGCAAATCCTGCACATGGGCATTGGTAAACGTGGCCCATTCTTGGTCCGAACAGCGGTGATTGACTGTGAACAGGGCAAACTGCCCGTTTGGCCCGCGGATCGGGATCGAAAACCCCTGATTGCCGACACCCGCATCCGTTGCCTCAAGCAGGAATGATTTCACCGCCTTGCCGGACCAGTCCAACTGCTTCCAGTCCACGGGGTGGAACCGCTGGTAACAGCCCAGCACAACCGGATCAATCCGCCCGAAATCACGGTCCAGATAATGATCGACCCAGTCAAGGCTGTAGGTCAAAGCGGCGTAAGGCTCGCCCGCGGAATTGATCGAGTGGTAAACGAAATGTTCAACCTGATAGAGGCCTTGCAGCTCCTCGATCAGGGATTGGAACCCTTCAAATGTTGTCACCTGCTGCAAGCGCTCGATGAACGCCACAATCCTGCTTTGCATAATTTTGACCCGAGGCTGCTTGCAGCCCATCCAGCTTCAATTCTGCCGCAGCAACGAGGATTGAATCATCAAGCTGTTCAGCCAGCCCCATCAGGCCATTTGCCGATGCAAAGTTTTTCAGGTCCGTCAGGACATCAATCATCCATTCTTGCGACATATGCAGCCTCGCGTGGTTTGGTTAACAAAGTATTAACACAATCTTAGCACGAGTAGTATTTGAGATAAATTCACCTATTTCAACTCCCCCAAAATGGCGAGGGGACGCTGCGTAAGTAGCTGTAAACACACAATCGAACAGATTAACGCCGCCCGCCCGGGCGGCTCGTCACCGATTCTTAGCCCACGTTCATTCAGGGCTTACCGTTCTTGGCTCGCCTCTAGCGTGTCTTCAAAGGTGCGCAGACCAGCCGTCGGCGCGCTGACCAGCACCGCCATATTGCCGGGCTTATGCTCGTTCTTGCGCATCTTGACATGGGCATCCGGGATCTGATCCCACGGGAACACTTCGGACATACAGGGATCAAGACGCCTCTCCAGCATAAGCTGATTGGCCGAACTCGCTTGCTTCAAATTGGCGAAATGGCTGCCCTGCACCCGCTTTTGGTGCATCCACAAATAGCGCGCATCCATGGTCAGATTATAGCCTGTTGTGCCAGCACAAATCACCACCATGCCACCCTTTTTACACACGAAAACCGATACCGGAAACGTCGCCTCGCCGGGATGTTCAAACACCATGTCGACATTGTTGCCCTTGCCGGTGATCTCCCAAATCGCTTTACCAAATTTGCGGGTCTCGCCGAACCATGTCTTGTACGCGTCGGTGTTCACGGTCGGCATTTGCCCCCAGCAATTGAAATCCTTGCGGTTGATGACCCCTTTGGCCCCAAGCGACAGCACAAAATCGCGTTTGCTTTCATCTGAAATCACACCAATGGCGTTGGCACCGGCGGTGTTTATCAACTGGATCGCGAACGAGCCAAGCCCGCCGGACGCGCCCCAGACCAGCACGTTTTGGCCGGGCTTCAGGGTGTGCGGGCGATGGCCGAACAACATGCGATAGGCGGTGGCCAGCGTCAGGGTGTAACAGGCACTTTCCTCCCATGTCAGGTGGCGCGGGCGGTGCATCAGTTGTTGCGCCTGAACGCGGGTGAACTGGGCAAAGCTGCCATCCGGTGTCTCGTAGCCCCAAATCCGCTGGCTGGTGGAAAACATCGGGTCACCGCCGTTGCATTCCTCGTCATCGCCATCGTCCTGATTGCAATGCACCACAACTTCCTGACCAACGCGCCAGCGTTTCACCTTGTCGCCTACGGCCCAGATGATGCCGGATGCATCCGATCCGGCCACATGGTAATCCGCCTTGTGGATGTCAAAAGGCGAGATCGGGATGCCCAGACCAGCCCAGACACCGTTGTAATTCACACCCGCCGCCATAACGAAAATCAGCACCTCGTGGCTGTCGAGGGGCGGGGTCGGAACCACCTCCATCTGCATGCTTTTGTCGGGTTCCCCATGGCGGTCACGGCGAATGGCCCAGGCGTACATATTCTTTGGCACATAGCCCAGGGGCGGGATTTCACCGATTTCGTAAAGGTCTTTTTCCTCGGCCTCGTAAGGGGCAATTTCGGTCATGTCGTCCAGCGGGGCCATAGGGTTCTCCAATCTCTGCTGCGTTGCAGAATGCTGCAATGCAGAATTGTCGTCAAGTCTGTTGATTAGGTAAGTGTCACTTATCTTTGTGTTTCGCAAGGTAACATCCGCATGAAAATACTGCAATTCGGGTAATTAATTGCCGTTTTCTAGGATTTCTTGGTTGTTTTCTTGCGAGTCGATTTCTTCGTCGCCTTGCGAAGATGCGCAATCGAGTTGGCGTAATAGGTCACCAGTGGCTTTTCCTCGGGCTTCATGGTGAACTTTCCACCTTCGTCCTCGATCACCAGATGGCGCAGGATCAGCGTGCGCAAACCGTTTTCAACCGCATAATCCTCGTCCTCGCGGGGCATATGGACATAAACACCCTGAGCGGCAAAATCCGCCAGCAAGCTGTGACAGCGGGCTTTGATTTCAAGACGGCTAAGCGGCTTACGCGCGTCCTTGATAACGGTGCAGACCAGCGGAACCGGCAGCACCGGGATCACCTCGGTCACCTTGTCCATCAGGCGCACGCCAAGGTTTCAATGATCTGCGAAATCTCGGCCCCGTCATTCTCGCGTACAAAATCTTTCAGCGATATGGGCCGCCCGAAACTTACACAAGCGTAACCGAAGCGATAGAACCGGCGCGTCATGCGCAGCCAAGTTTGCTTCATCACAAAGGAAAAGAACACGTCACCGCGAAACTTGAAGGTTCGCCTGCCCTCGGGATCAACTCGCGTCAGCACCCGATCTTCAAGCACCCGGTCATAGTTGAGACCGACAGGAATAAAGACCACGTCACGCGGGCTTTCAAGGTTGAAGCCGTCCAGAATATAGCTGAGCAAACCCAGCTTGGCCTCTTTCGGTTTACCATCCAGACTTAGCCCGCCTTCGGGGAAAATCGCCTGCGACACACCGCCTTCGGTCGCCATCTGCACATAACGCGCCAAAACACGGCGATACATCTGGTTGCGCGAGCGCCGGCGGATAAAATAACCGCCCATGGATTTTATCACCTGCTGTAGCGGCCAGACCCGCGCCCATTCACCCACGGCATAAGACAGGGCCGAGCGTTCCGAGGCCAGATAGGTCACCAACACATAATCCATGTTCGAGCGGTGGTTCATGATGAAAATCACCGTCGCCTCGGGGTCGACTCTGGCCAGACTGTCATCATCCATAAAGCCGACCCGCACCCGAAACAGCGATTGGCTGATCCAGCGCGACAGGCGGATGGCGAAACCGAAATAGGCGAAAGCCGAAAACGAGGGTACGATTTCGGTGGCATAGGTCTTTGCCATCTCGGTCGCCACATCCAGCGGAATACCTTCCTCGGCCGCATGGGCGTTCACCGCCTCCACAACCTTTGGGTCGTGCAGCAACCGGTCGATCATCACCTTGCGCCGGGTCAACTTGAAAGGCTGGATGCGCAATTGCAACCGGTCGTTCAGCTTTTCAATGGCGCGGTTGAAACGGCGGCGCATGTACCAACGGGCCGAGGGCATTAACATGCGATCCAGAACAGCGACCAGTGCAAGAATCGCACCAATCAAAGCCAGCCAATAAGGGATTTCCACGGCGTCGAACATCCGAAGTAAGGTACAGCAAAAATATCGCGGGTCCAGTGTCGAGTTTTACCTTGGCCCTTGCCCTTTATGCTGCGCTGCGGCAAAATGCTGGACGACATGAAATTGCGCCTATCGTTTGATTCGTGTAATTTTGTTACTAACGAGACCACAAAGGCCCAAGCGATGATCCCCAACACACCCCGCCCCTGGCTGTTTCGCACCTATGCCGGCCATTCCACCGCCAAAGCCTCGAACGAACTTTATCGGGGCAATCTGGCCAAGGGGCAAACCGGCCTGTCGGTGGCCTTCGATCTGCCGACACAAACCGGTTATGACAGCGATCACATTCTGGCGCGGGGTGAGGTTGGCAAGGTTGGCGTACCACTGGCGCATCTGGGGGATATGCGCGCGTTGTTTGCCGATATTCCACTGGAAAAGATGAATACCTCGATGACCATCAACGCCACTGCCCCGTGGCTGCTGGCGCTTTATATCGCGGCAGCCGAGGAGCAGGGGGCGGATGTAAAAGCCCTGCAAGGCACCGTGCAAAACGACATCATCAAGGAATATTTGTCACGCGGCACTTACGTCTGCCCGCCAAAACCAAGCCTGCGCCTGATAACCGATGTGGCCGCCTATTGTTATGAAAACGTACCAAAATGGAACCCGATGAACATCTGTTCCTATCACCTGCAAGAGGCTGGGGCGACGCCGGAGCAAGAGCTGGCATTCGCCTTGGCCACGGCCACCGCAGTTCTGGATGACGTGCGCGGTAAAGTGTCCGAAGCGGATTTTCCCGCCGTGGTCGGGCGTATATCGTTCTTTGTAAACGCGGGTATCCGCTTTGTCACCGAGATGTGCAAAATGCGGGCTTTCGTCGATCTGTGGGACGAGATTTGCGAGCATCGTTATGGGGTGCAAGACCCGAAAATGCGGCGCTTTCGCTATGGTGTTCAAGTCAACTCGCTTGGTTTGACCGAGCAGCAGCCGGAAAATAACGTCTATCGCATCCTGCTGGAAATGCTGGCCGTGACCCTATCCAAAAACGCCCGCGCCCGCGCCGTGCAACTGCCCGCGTGGAACGAGGCGCTGGGCCTGCCACGCCCGTGGGATCAGCAATGGTCACTGCGCATGCAACAAATTCTGGCGTTTGAAACCGACCTACTGGAATTCGACGATCTGTTTGACGGCAATCCGGCGGTGGAGCGTAAGGTTGAAGAACTGAAAGCTGGCGCGCGTGAGGAACTGGCGACGATTGATGCCATGGGCGGCGCGGTGGCAGCAATTGAGTATATGAAAGGCCGCCTTGTTGATAGCAACGCCGCGCGGTTGGCGCGGGTAGAAAGTGGCGCAACCACGGTGATTGGTGTGAACCGGTTCACCGAAGGCGCGGACAGCCCGCTGACCGGTGGGGATGGTTCGGTCATGGTGGTCGATCCTGCGGCTGAAAAGGATCAGGTCGCGCGGCTGGAAAGCTGGCGGGCGGAACGAAATGACGCGGATGCACAGGCCGCGTTGGCAGGTTTGCGCGAAGCGGCCAAATCTGGGGCCAACATCATGCCCCCCTCGATCATCGCGGCGCGCGCGGGGGTCACCACCGGCGAATGGGGGCAAGTTATGCGCGATGTGTTCGGCGAATACCGCGCACCCACCGGCGTGGGTAAAGCGATTTCTAACCGCACGGAAGGGTTGGACGACATTCGTGAAGCGGTGAATGAAGTGTCAACAAAACTCGGGCGGCGGCTCAAGTTTCTGGTTGGCAAACCGGGGCTGGATGGCCACTCCAACGGGGCCGAACAAATCGCGGTGCGGGCGCGTGATTGCGGTATGGACATCACCTATGACGGCATCCGCCTGACACCCGAGGCGATTGTCAACGCAGCGGTTGAGGAGCAGGTCCATGTGGTTGGCCTGTCAATCCTGTCGGGCAGTCATGTGCCATTGATCCGCGAAGTGATGGCGCGGATGCGGGCCGCCGGATTGGCGGATATTCCTGTGGTCGTCGGCGGAATTATTCCTGACGAAGATGCAAAAACCCTGCGCGCGTTTGGTGTGACGGCAGTTTACACCCCCAAGGATTTTGAGCTGAACAAGATCATGATGGATATTGTCGAGCTTGTGGGGGCCGACGCCTAAGTATTTTCGGAACGATGAAAGGAACGGGCGGCACTGTCTTGCGGTCACGCGCGCCTTGGGGCAAAGTCGTGGGAACTTTCTTTGAGCGGAGACTTTCATGACCATCCATATCGGGGCCGAAAAAGGCGATATTGCTGAAACCGTTTTGATGCCGGGTGATCCTTATCGGGCAAAATGGGCAGCGGAGACTTTTCTTGAAGGCGCGGTTTGCGTGAATGAAGTGCGCGGCATGCTGGGCTTTACCGGCACTTGGCGCGGCAATCGAGTGAGCATTCAAGGCTCGGGCATGGGGATGCCCAGCCTTTCGATCTATGCGAACGAGTTAATCAAGGATTTTGACGCGAAAACCCTGATCCGCATTGGTTCAGCCGGTGGTCTGGTCGATCAGGTTGGCATCCGCGACGTTATTCTGGCCATGACCTGCACCACGCTGGGCAACCCAAGTCGCGGAATTTTTCGTGGCCTGAATTATGCGCCCTGCGCTGATTGGAGCCTTCTTAGCGCTGCTGCCAAAGCGGCAGAGGTGCAGGGCGCGACAACCCATGTGGGTGGCATTTATTCGTCAG
>JAADIC010000258.1 GCA_013151535.1 Alphaproteobacteria bacterium
GCCGGCCTATACGCGGCGGCGGCCGGTTTGAGCGTCGGCCAAATACTGTCGATCAGCGAAGGGTCGGCGGTGCAACCGGGCGGCCTTCCGCCCCAGATCGGGGCCTTGAGCGAGGCCACGCCGATTGCTGAAGGCGAGACAAAATTGACCGCGACGGTGACACTACGGGTATCGCTTGAGTGAACTCGACCCTTGCGGTTTCTTCCGACTTGCCGCTGCGGTTGTTGCCAACTCATGGCCGACAAGCGACAGCAATCAGCTTAACTGTGTAACCCGAACCGCGAAGCTGTACCCGACACCGTGGATGGTGCGAATGGTTTCCGGGGAACCAGCGTCGGATGCGAGTTTTTTACGCAGACGCATGATATGCACGTCAATCGTACGATCACCGGCAAAGCTCGCCCGCCCGCGCGCCGCATCCAGCAACTGATCTCGGGTAAAGACAGTATGAGGATGGGCGGCGAACAGGTGCAGCAATTCAAACTCGCTGGTTGTCAGCACCACTTCTTCACCGGTATCCGCCTTGCTGAGAGAACGCTCGGCCGGGGAAAGCACCCAATTGCCGAACTGAAAACTTGGCGGGCCATCCTGATCGCGCTGCTGCTCCACGGCTTTTGAACGGCGCAGGATGGTGCGCACGCGCGCCAGCAATTCACGCGGCTCAAAAGGTTTGACCATATAATCGTCGGCCCCGAATTCCAGCCCGACCACCCTGTCAAATGTCTCGTCGCGCCCGGACAGCACCAGAATGGGCAGGCTGGATTTGGCGCGAATATCACGGGTGATGTCCAAACCGTTTTTGCCCGGCAGACCGATATCCAAGATGCACAGGTCGACGTTTTCCTGCCCCAGCAGCACCTGCATTTCCCGCCCGTCCGAGGCACAGATCACCCGGTATTCCTGTTTTTCCAGATAACGGGCAAGAAACGAGGTGATCTGGGGGTCATCGTCAACGACAAGGATAAGTTCTTTGTCCGGCATCATATTTCCAATGTCTAGAATCGCTTGGGCGTACTCTAACGCTTGTGGGCCATATTGCATCCAGAAATGCGGGCACTGCCAGCAACGATGGAAAACCGGGGCTCAGTCGGATAGAATTCATATCAAATCCGAAAGGGCCATCATGCAGAATGATTCTTCCAGACATCGGGCAAAATATCGGGCAAAAACCCCGGCAAAACGGCGCCTGCGCACCATGCCCATGGCGTTGATGGGGGTTGGCGTTCTGTTGCTGATTCTGGCGTCGATGATCGGGCTGAGCTATGAAACCTCGACCCGGTTCCACAATATCGAGAAGGGTTGGGAAAACTACTCTGAGGGTGCCGATCCGCGCGGCATCTGGATTTCGGAAATCCGTGGCTATTTCGGCTATGGCGGCATGATCCACAACTTCAAGAACTATGTTTTGCGCCAAGACGAGAAATACGCCCGCACATTGCGAATCCAGACTGATCTTTTGCAAAAAGCCATCCACGATTATCTGGATTCCAATCCAAGCGCGGTGGAAAAACAGGCGCTGATCCGCATTCACAGCGTTGTCGATGAATACGCCCAGAACATAGAAAAAATTTCCGAGGGCATCCGGCAGGGGCTGTCAGCCGAGCAGATTGACCAGATCGTCCGGGTGGATGATTCCGGCGCGCTGCGGGCCTTGTTGATCCTGGAACACAATTGGCTGAACCAGCGTCAAAGTACTCTCAACAACATCGTGTCGGCCTTGTCAAACGGTGACTCGCTTGTGCGCTCGCTAACCGGTGCGATGGTGTTGTTGACGGTTCTGGTTGCCCTTCTTGTGCTGATGTTTTCCATTCTGGCAAGTCGCGCCCTGCGCGCGAACGCCGAGCAGATTCGTGAATTGATGGCGCGCAAACAGGCGGAAGAAGAAGAGCGCAAGCTGGCCTGGGTTGTGCAGCAAAGCCCAGCCTCGATCCTGATTACCGACACTGATGGCCAAATCGAATTCGTCAATCGCAAACTGCTGGAAATGACCGGATACAAAGAGCAGGACCTGATCGGCCATTCCCCCAACTTGCTGAAATCCGGCCACACATCTGAGGCCACCTATCGCGAGATATGGGACAGGTTGCGTCAGGGGCTTCCATGGTCCGGCGTGTTCAAGAACCTGCGCAAGGATGGCAGCCATTATTGGGCCGCAACCAGCCTGTTGCCGCTGTTGGACGAGGCCGGCCAGATCACCAATTATATCGGCGTCGGCGAGGATATTACCGAACGGCGGCGCATCGATAAACAAATCGCGCAGGTGCAAAAAATGGAGGCTGTGGGTATTCTGGCCGGTTCGGTTGCGCATGATTTCAACAACGTTCTGATGACGATCATCGGCAATACGGAATTGATAAAGCTCGAGGTTGACGAGCTTGAAACCGGCGACGAGATTTCCGCCTCGGTCGATCAGATCGAAATCGCCTCGCGCCGGGCGCGGGCGTTGATCCAGCAATTGCTGACATTCGCGCGCCAGCAACCCGGGCTGGCAAAGCGTCTTGATCTGCGACTGGCCATCGAGGAAGTGCTCGAGCTGATCCGGGTCTCGACCCCGGCAACGATCCGGACAGATTTCATTGCCAGCGAAAAGCCCCTGGCCACCGACATTGATCCGACAACCTTTTTTCAAATCATCATGAACCTGTGCCACAACGCGATTGAAGCGATCGGCGATCAGGGCGGGGTAATCACCGTCACCCTGGATCGTATTCCACCAGCAGGCGAAGGCGGGCTGGAGCAATTGCCCGATGGCGCACTTGGCAGCCTCAGGATAACCGTTCACGACGAGGGCACCGGCATCGCGCCGGAATATCAGAATGAAGTATTCGAGCCGTTCTTTTCCACCAAACCGGTGGGCAAGGGCACCGGCCTGGGGCTGGCAATTGTGCGCAAGTGGGTGGATGAGGCCGACGGGCGCGTAACCTTTGAAAGCACGCCCGAAACAGGGACAACCTTCACGCTGCTTTTCCCACAATTGGACGCGCCGAGCGATATAACCGCCACGCCCGACCAACCGCCGCGCGGGGTGGAGCATATCCTGCTCGTCGACGATGAAGAGGCCCTGCTTTACACAATTCGCCGCATGATGGCGCGGCTGGGCTATCAGGTTGAAGCGTTCAGCGATCCGGTGCTGGCTTTGCGGACATTTCGCACCAATCCAACGCGTTACGATCTGGTGGTAACAGACATGATGATGCCCAAAATGAGCGGTGTTGAGCTGATTGTCGCCCTTCGGGATATTCGGGCGGATATTCCCGCCATGGTAATCAGCGCCTATCAGGCCAAAAGCAGCTTTCCGACCGGGTTTGAAAATGTTGGTAAAATCGGCAAACCGGTCAGTCTAGTCGAGTTGGCCATTGCCCTGCGCACAGCACTTGACGATGAGCCGGTATTATCAAAGGCTGACTGATGTGGCCCCCCGGCTCTGGCTGTGATCGCTTAGGGTCTCGGCCACGCGCTGCGCGGTCTCGGTCGCGCTGCCCAGACAATTGGCAACCGAAACACCGCGCAGAAAATTACCCGTCACAAAAAGGCCGGGGACACGTTTCATCGTAGTTTCCAACAGCTCCACACGCGCCGGATGGCCAAGTTCATATTGCGGCAATCCCAGCCCCCAGCGGCGGGTTCGGTGCAGAACCGGTGAGCCTTTGATCTCCAGCAATTCGGCCAGTTCCTGGTGTATTTCAGCCACCAAAGAGGCCGTGTCCAATCCGGACAATTCCGGGTTGCGCACCCCTCCGGCATAGGCCGAGATCGCCACATGACCGGTGGGCGCGCGGCCCTGATACATGGTGGACTGAAACTGCGCCCCCGAGATGATACGCGCCGGGTCTTTTGTTGCCAAAAACCCCAACCCGTCCAGCGGGTGGCCCACCTGTTCACGCCGATAGGCCAGAAATACCACATTGACCGGCGGGGCCATTATATCACCGGCCGCGACAGCCCCCAGCGGATCAAGCGGCTCAAGCAGCGCGGCGGCCACATGCGGCTGCACCGCCAGGACCACGGCGCGGCTGCGAATTGTTCCGCGATTGGTTTTCACCAGAAACGCATGGCCAATCCTGCCCAAGCCAAGCACGGCGACACCTGTACGCAGTTTCGGGCCCAGATCTTTGGCCAGCTTGGCGGGAATGGTACCGATGCCGTTTTCCCATGAATAGAGATGCCGCCCCGGCTGGCTGCCTTTGCGCGCTTTCAGAATGGCGCGAATGATGGAGCCGTGCGCGTGCTCCATTTCTGCCAGCCGGGAAAATGCACCATTGATCGACAGCTTGCGGGAATCCCCCATGAACAGGCCCGCCGCCATCGGCTCAATCACCTTATCCGCGAATTCCCGGCCAAACCGGCGGCTGGCAAAATCGTAGATGCTTTCTTCTGTTGTGGCCTTCCGGCGCGGTCGCAGGGCTTCCAGCATCACTGATAGCCGGCCCTGTGGTGACAGGTAATTCGACATCAAAAA
>JAADIC010000052.1 GCA_013151535.1 Alphaproteobacteria bacterium
AAGCTCATCGTCATGAGCGACATCCACCTTTTACCGAAAGGTGAAGTGAAACGTGGTCTCGATACAGCCCCGCGTTTCATGAAGGCGATACAATCCGTTAACACATTGCATGAAAATGCTGATCTATGTGTTTTTGCCGGCGACATCACCGAAAAATCGGATGTGGATGCATATGCGCTGTTTGATGAAATTCGCGCGGGTAACGATTTGCCGCAACGGGTTATGTTGGGCAATCATGATGACCGAAATGTATATTTGGAACATGCCAAGACCCCTATGCTTGACGAGAACGGTTTTGTTGAAGGATATGACGACATCAAAGGGCATCGCATCCTCATGCTCGACAGTTCGGAGCCTGGTGAATTGCGCAGCGGCCTGTGCGAACGACGGCTTTCGTGGACATCCGAGCGTCTGGCCGAGGCGAAAGTACAAGGTCTCAAGGTTATTCTGTTACTTCATCACAATCCTTGTGCGCTGCAGATGCCAGTGGATACCTATCGTTTAGCTGATCCCGAAAAACTTCTGAAAGTTTTGCACGAGAGCGGCGCTGATATTATCCAAATTCTTGCCGGGCATTGCCACATCACGACGGCAGGCAGTTGGGGCGGCTATCCATGTGCCACAATATCTGGCAATCAGCACAGCGTGGAACCGTTTCTTCGCGGTCGTACAGGCCAACAGGATTGCTTTGAAGCTCCTGCTCAATATGCTGTAATCATGTCCGATGGGGTTAATTGTGCGGTTCATTTCCAAAGCTATGTGAATGAAAGCAGGATCATGGACCCTGATCTATTCCCAAATAAAGCGGATCAGAAATTCGAAATATTATGACACGGGTATTTGGGAATTACCCCTGACGAAACGGGCTGAACGCCCGCCTCGAACCAGACATTCCCATTGCCCCATTGCTCGTGCAAATGTCGTGGAAGGGCTCAAAGCAGCCATACGCCCCTTCAGTATCTTCTGCCATCGCCCTAAATCACCACCACAACCTTGCCGGTGGATTTGCGGCTGCGCAGCAATTCCACGGCCTCGTTTGCGCGTGCAAGTGGTAGGGTGTGGCTGACATGGGGTTTCAGGCGGCCTTGGCCGTACCATGTGAAAAGCTGGGTGAAACTGTCGGTCAAAACCGAGGGTTTGAAACGTGCATAGCCGCCCCAGTAGAGACCGATGATGGTCAGGTTTTTGACCAGAATGATGTTGGCCGGGATTTGTGGCACCTCGCCGGATGCAAAGCCGAGCGGGATCAGGCGTGCCTCGGGATTGCAGGCGCGCATGGCGGCTTTGAACTGGTCGCCACCGATGGGATCATAGACCACGTCGGCGCCGCCAAGGGATTTGACGATCTCGCGGATGTCGTCCGTTTCGCTGTTAATCAGATGGTCAGCGCCAGCGGCTTTGGCCACGGCCAGCTTTTCTTCGCCACGGGCGCAGGCGATTACCTCGGCCCCCATCAGCTTGCCAAGCTCGACTGCTGTGAGGCCAATGCCACCGGAAGCGCCCAGCACCAGCAGGCGCTCGCCCTTTTGCAGATGCGCTTTGTAATCGAGCGCCACATGCGAGGTTCCGTAAGCGATCAGGAAGGCGGCGGCGTGCTCGTTTGACATGCCGTCAGGGATTGGCACGCAGGCGCGCGCGTCAAAACAGCCCTGTTCAGCCAAGCCCCCCTGCCCCGCGAAAACCGCGACCCGCTGGCCGATTTCAAGGTGGTTGACGCCTTCGCCAAGACCGGCAATCGTGCCGCATATTTCCATGCCGAGGGTGAACGGAAGGGGCGGTTTTTCCTGATAAGTTCCCTCGATCAACAAAGTATCACCGAAATTCATACCCACGGCGTGGATATCGAGCAGGATTTGCCCCTTGGCCGGAGACGGCGCGTCAACCTCGCGCATTTCAAGCGGTTGGCCGTATTGGATAACTTGCATGGCGCGCATGGGGGTTTCCTGTTGCTGGATTTCGCGTAAGTTTTGGCAGGTTGAGCAAATCAGCGCAAGGGACCAGACCCCTACCAAGTTAGGGAACCTCTGAACAACGTCCCTCTCGGCATTTCGCAGAAATGCCAGCCCCCGACCGCCCCATGGCGGGGGCTTTTGCAACGTTTCAACCTATTGAAAAGGCGTGCGTAATTGGAATGACAGCAGCGATCAGGCCCCGCACACCTTGCCCCCACCCGGTCGGGGGCTGGCATTTCCGCAAAATCCCTACTTAATCAGAGGTTCCTTAGGCAGTTATCCTTCTCAAGAGTTTACGCGGCGGCAGTCAAGGGCGTGCATTAGCCCTAGCCAATCGCGCTTGGCTGATGTATGGCCGCGCGAAACCTCCTTATGAATGTGAAAAGGGTCGGACACATGGACCTCCGCAATATCGCGATTATCGCGCATGTCGATCATGGTAAAACCACGCTTGTGGACGAGATGCTGAAGCAATCCGGTATCTACCGTGACAATGAAACCACGGTTGAACGCGCCATGGACAGCAATGATCTGGAGCGTGAGCGCGGCATTACCATTCTGGCCAAGGCAACCAGCGTGGTGTGGAACGGCATCCGCATCAATATCGTGGATACCCCGGGCCACGCCGATTTTGGTGGCGAGGTTGAACGCATCTTGTCGATGGTCGATGGGGTTGTTCTGCTGGTCGATGCCGCTGAGGGGCCGATGCCGCAAACCAAGTTTGTAACCGCCAAGGCCTTGGCGCAGGGGTTGCGCCCGATTGTGGTTATCAACAAGGTTGATAAACCCGATGGTGAGCCGGACAAAGCGATGGACGATTGTTTTGATCTGTTCGCCAATCTCGGTGCCACGGATGAACAGCTTGATTTCCCGACGCTCTATGCCTCGGGCCGGGCCGGTTGGGCGGATAAGGAACTGGATGGGCCACGCAAGGATCTGGACGCGTTGTTTGATCTGATTGTCGAGCATGTTGAGGCCCCCAAGCAGATCGCCGACATGGGTGAACCGTTCCGGATGCTGGCGACAACGCTTGGCAGTGACCCTTATCTTGGCCGCATTCTGACCGGCCGTGTTGAAGCCGGCACCTTGAAAGCCGGAACGACCATCAAGTCGATGTCGCGCGATGGCACTTTGATCGAGAATTTCCGTGTGACCAAAATTCTGGCCTTTCGCGGATTGAACAAGCAGGCGATTGATGTGGCCGAGGCTGGCGACATCGTGTCGATTGCCGGTATGTCCAAGGCGACTGTGGCTGATACACTGGCCGCCCCCGAGGTGGTTGAGGCGATCCCGGCCCAGCCGATTGATCCGCCGACGATTACCGTGACGTTCGGGATCAATGACAGCCCCCTTGCCGGGCGCGATGGCGACAAGGTGCAAAGCCGCGTTATCCGTGCGCGCCTGATGCGCGAGGCCGAAAGCAATGTGGCGATCCGGGTTACCGACGCGGCCAATGGCGATGCGTTCGAGGTTGCCGGTCGTGGTGAATTGCAGATGGGGGTGCTGATCGAGAACATGCGCCGCGAGGGCTTTGAGCTGTCGATCTCCCGCCCGCAGGTATTGTTTCAATATGATGGCGACACGCGGCTTGAGCCGATTGAAGAAGTCACGATTGATGTGGATGACGAATATTCCGGTGCGGTGATCGAAAAGCTGGCAACCCGCAAGGGCGAGATGACAGAAATGCGCCCCGCCGGTGTTGGCAAGACCCGCATCATCGCGCATGTGCCGTCACGCGGCCTGATCGGGTATCACGGTGAGTTTATGACCGACACCCGCGGCACCGGTGTGCTGAACCGGGTGTTTCACGAATGGGCCCCTTACAAGGGGGCCATTTCGGGGCGTCGGGCTGGCGTTTTGATTTCCATGGAAGACGGGGTTTCGGTGCCTTATGCGCTGTTCAATCTTGAGGATCGCGGCAAGATGTTTATTGGCGCGCAGGTCAAATTGTACAAGGGTATGATTATCGGCGAACATTCGCGCGGCAACGATCTGGAAGTGAACCCGCTCAAGGGCAAAAAGCTGACCAATGTGCGCGCCAGCGGTACGGATGAGGCCGTGCGCCTGACCACGCCGCAGCGGTTCTCGCTTGAACAGGCGATTGCTTACATCAACAATGACGAGTTGGTGGAAGTGACCCCCAAAGCCATCCGTCTGCGCAAGCGCCACCTTGACAGCCACGAGCGCAAGCGCGAAAGTCGCAAAATGCAAGGATAACCCAGAGGATGTGTTGCAATTTGCAAGGCATTTCGCAACACATCCTTAGATTGAAGGTTTGCGCGAAACGTTAACCTTAATATTGAAATCTCACAAATCCGTGATGAATATTCTTTTACATCAAAATCAATAGTTTAAGCCGCATCCTTTAAGGATAGTATTAGAATTACCGCATATTGGTGGTTTTCGGCACGATTATTGCTTAATATACTGATGAGGGAACCAAGGAGTAAGCAAATGAAACACCCCGTAGATGTACATGTTGGCAAACACGCGTTCGCCATCGCCGTTGGATGGTGGGAATGACCCAGCAACAACTGGGCGAGGCTGTTGGCATCAAATTCCAGCAAATCCAGAAATATGAAACCGGCATGAACCGGGTTTCGGCCTCCAGGCTTTGGGATATTGCCCACGCGATGGACGTATCGATCAGCTTTTTCTTTGAAGGGCTGGAAGGCGATGCGGCTGAAAACGCGAACGCAGACAGCCCGCTGGGCGATCTGCTGGCGGATAAAGAGGCGCTGGAACTGGTGCGCTCGTATTACGCTATTCCGGAAAACCAGCGTCGACGCCTGTTCGATCTGGCGCGGGTCTTGAGCGACGCTGCTTAAACGGCGCGGGCGGCGCAGGTATTTCGCTGCGTCCGCCTTATTGTCGGCTGTCTTTGTTGACGCCGCTTGCCTGATGTGACTATCTCCGCTGGATTAGGGGCAGTTGACCATTCCAGCGGAGAATTCCATGCAGGCCATTTCGAAATCTCTGCAAGAAGAACTGATCGCCACCGCCCACGCGCTGGCTGATGCGGCGCGCCCGGTGACGCTGGCGCATTTTCGCGACCC
>JAADIC010000324.1 GCA_013151535.1 Alphaproteobacteria bacterium
ATGGCAAAGAACGGTAGGGTTTTGAGCAGGATCGGCAGCATGGCTCCGACGTAGCACGCCGTTGAGCGAAGCGCAGCATCTGATTGGCACCGAAATGCCTGACAATTCGCAAACAGGTTTTGTGACTATGGTTAACTATTGGGAGAGAGCATGCGCCGCGCCCGCGCTGGGCGGGTCTTTCGGTCGACCTCGAAACTGCCAGTGCTTTCCAGCAAATCGCCAAGTTTCGCGCTGCCGTAGGTGCGCGCGTCAAAATCCGGATGGTTGGCCAAAAGTTGCTGGCCTACGGAGCTAAGACTATACCAGCCATTTTCATCGTCCAAGTTGCGTATGGCCTCGTTAATTTTGGGGATGGACTTGGAAGGGGGCTCTTGAGTCCCGTTCGCACCCTTTCCCGCAGCCTTTTTGGGCGATGGTAACAAGTTTTCAACAAAAATGAAACGCTTGCAGGCTTTGCGGAACGCCTCAGGCGTTTTCTTCTGTCCGATACCGTAAACGTCAAATCCTTGTTCTCGAATTCGACTGGCCAACCGCGTGAAATCGCTGTCGGACGAGACCAGCACAAATCCTTCAACCCGGTTGGCATGCAACAGGTCCATAGCGTCGATGACCAGCGCAATATCGGATGAATTCTTCCCCACAGTGTAAGCGAATTGCTGGTATGGAATGATGGCATATGTGGCCATTTTGCTGTTCCAGCTTTTTAAGTGGCCGGTGCTAAAATCACCATAAATGCGTCGCACGCTGGCCTCGCCCAAAGATGCGATCTCGGTGAAAATGGCCTCGGCCCATTGGTACGAGGTGTTATCGGCGTCGATCAGGACGGCGAGCAAAGGTTGGGTGTTTTGGTTGGACATATAGTTCTTTTCTAAATGCAAGCCGGGGGCTGTCTGCTCCCGGACCCCCGAGAGCAATTTGAACAAAGAAGATTTAGAGGGTTTTGTAAAGCACCAGCGCGTCGACAAGGCCTTGGGTGGGGTGGTGGAAGGCTCTGGGTAGGCGGCCGACCTGGGTAGGCGGCCGACGGTTTCAAAGCCGTTCTCGGCCCAGATTTTCAGCGCGCCAAGGTTGGTTTCGAGGACGAAATTGAACTGCATGGCGTGGTAGCCGCTGGCGCGAGCGGTTTCTTGGGCATGGCCCAGCATCTGGCGGGCCAGACCTTTACCGCGTGCTGCTGGTGCGGTGGCAAAGCCGCAATTGCAGACGTGATTGCCGCCGCCCTGCTGGTTGGCGCAGATGTAGTAGGTGCCGAGAACCCGCCCTTTGGCCTCGCAGATATAGGCGGTGTGGTTGCCCTCACACCAGAATTTCAGAGCGTCATTGCGGGAAATATCCCGGTCGATGGCATAGGTGTCACCGGCGCGGAATATCGGTTCAAGTATGGCCCAGATGGCGGCGCGGTCGCGGTTTTCAGCGGCGTGGATAGCGCTCAATATTCGACCACCGCGCGGATGCTTTCACCTGCGTGCATCAGATCAAAGCCCTTGTTTATATCGTCCAACGACAGCTTGTGGGTTATCATCGGGTCGATCTCGATCTTTCCCTGCATGTACCAGTCGACGATTTTCGGCACATCCGTACGCCCCCGCGCGCCGCCAAAAGCGGTGCCGCGCCAGACGCGCCCGGTGACAAGCTGGAAGGGGCGGGTTGCAATTTCGGCACCCGCTGGGGCGACGCCGATGATGATGCTTTCGCCCCAGCCTTTATGGGCGGCCTCAAGCGCTGTTCGCATCACTCCAACATTGCCGGTGGCGTCAAAGGTGTAATCACCACCGCCGCCGGTCAGCTCCACCAGATGACCGACAAGATCGCCTTTGACCTCGGACGGATTGACGAAATCGGTCATGCCAAACCGCGTGGCCATTTCGACCTTGCTAGGGTTCAGATCAACGCCGACGATCTGATCCGCCCCGGCTAGACGCAGGCCTTGAACAACATTCAGGCCAATGCCGCCAAGACCGAAAACAATGGCGGTCGAGCCGATTTCGACCTTGGCGGTGTTTATCACCGCACCAATGCCGGTGGTGACGCCGCAACCGATATAGCAAATCTTGTCAAACGGCGCATCTTTGCGCACTTTGGCCAGCGCGATTTCCGGCAGCACCGTGTGATTGGCGAAGGTCGAACAGCCCATATAATGCAGGATCGGCGTGCCATCGAGCATGGAAAACCGGCTGGTACCGTCAGGCATCAGGCCTTGGCCCTGGGTTGCGCGGATCGACTGACAGAGGTTGGTTTTCGGGTTCAGACAGTACTCGCATTCACGGCATTCCGGCGTGTAAAGCGGGATAACGTGATCGCCGACTTCAAGACTGGTGACGCCCTCGCCGATCTCAAGCACCACGCCCGCACCTTCATGGCCGAGGATGGCGGGGAACAGGCCTTCAGGATCGGCACCCGACAGTGTGAACTCGTCCGTGTGACAAATGCCGGTGGCCTTGATTTCAACCAGAACCTCGCCAGCGCGCGGTCCGTCCAAATTGACCTCCATGATCTCAAGCGGTTTTCCGGCCTCAAGGGCGACGGCGGCGCGGGTTTTCATCTGGCAATCCCTTTCGATTTAACTATGCATTACCCTAGCCAAAACATCCGCCGATGCAATCATGTTGATCGGTGAAATCCGGTTGATGTCCCGCTATAAAAGACTAGGCTCTTTGGCTGTATCAAGCAGGGGTGAAATATGACGCAAAGCGATGAGATTGCCGATGTTCTGATCGTTGGCGGCGGTGTCAACGGTGTTGGGATTGCACGCGATGCGGCGGGGCGCGGCTTGTCGGTGCATCTTGTTGAGCAGGGGGATTTGGGCGGGGCGACCTCGTCTGCCTCGACCAAGCTGTTTCACGGTGGGCTGCGCTATCTGGAGCAGTACGCCTTTGGCCTCGTGCGTAAAGCCCTGATCGAGCGCGAGGTGCTGCTGGCGAACATGCCGCATATTTCAAAACCCATGCGTTTCGTGCTGCCCCACATGAAGGGCATGCGGCCCGCGTGGTTGTTGCGGCTGGGCCTGTTCATCTATGACCATCTGGGCGGGCGCAAGCTGTTACCCGGCACCAGGGTGCTCGATTTGCGAAACGATGTGGCGGGCAAGGCGTTGAAACCGGGGTTTCGCCGCGCCTTTGAATATTCCGACGGCTGGGTGGATGATGCGCGTCTTGTGGTGCTGAACGCGCGCGATGCGGCGGATCGTGGCGCGGTGATCCAAACGCGGATGCGGCTGGAGAGTGCGGCGCGGGTGGACGGTGTCTGGCTGGCACGTCTCAAGGATATGCGCAGCGGCGAGACCTCGGAAATTCGCGCCCGTGCGCTGGTCAATGCCGGTGGTCCATGGGTCAACAAAGTGATCGAGGGGCTTGTCGACGTGCGCCCGCCCGATCCGGTGCGGCTGGTGCGCGGATCGCATATTGTGGTGCGTCGGCTGTTTGCGCACGAGCGCGCCTATTTCTTTCAACTGCCGGACGAACGCATCATTTTCGCCATTCCCTACGAGGAGGATTTCACAGTTATCGGCACCACCGATGTGGACCATGCGGGCGATCCGGCTGAGGCGAAATGTTCAGAGGAAGAAGTTGCCTATCTCTGCCGCGCCGCCTCGGAATATTTTGCCAAGCCGATCAATCCGGAAGATGTGGTCTGGACATATTCCGGCGTGCGCCCGCTTGACGATGTGCTGGACGGGGATGCCAGCAAGGCCTCGCGGGATTATCATATCAAGCTCGGTGATGTGGATGGCAAGGCACCGCTGATCTCCATCTATGGCGGCAAAATCACGACCTATCGCAAGCTGGCTGAACAGGCGGTGGCCGAACTTGCACCCTATGTGGAGCTGTCCGGCCTGCCCTGGACCGCGCACGCGCCCTTACCAGGTGGTGATTTCGCCTTTGACGGGCGGGCTGACTTGGTGAAGCATTTGTCGGCGGATTATCCGTTTTTGGTGGCGCGCGATGCACGGCGGCTGGTGGCGGCCTATGGGACAGACGCGTGGAAAATGCTGCGAGATGCAAAAGAGGCCACCGATCTGGGGCAGGATTTCGGCGCGGGGTTAAGCGCGCGCGAGGTTGACTGGCTGATGACGCGCGAATGGGCGCAAACGGCGGAGGATGTCCTTTGGCGGCGGACCAAATGCGGGCTTAGGATGGGCGCAGATCAGGTGAAGGCTTTGGAAATATGGATGGCGAAAAGATGAGCAACATTCTGGCGATAGATCAGGGCACGACTTCCAGTCGCGCCATATTGTTTGATGCCAATTTGAAACCTGTCAAAACCGGCCAGCAGGAATTCACCCAGATTTTCCCGCAATCGGGCTGGGTGGAACACGACCCCGAGGAGATTTGGCAATCGGTTCTGGTCACCTGCCGCACGGCGCTTGCCGGCGTTGATCTGGCAAGCGTGGCGGTGATCGGCATCACCAACCAACGCGAAACCGTGGTGGTCTGGGATCAGGCCACGGGTGCGCCGATCCACAACGCGATTGTCTGGCAGGACCGGCGCACGGCTGAAAAATGTGCAGCACTCAAGGCCGAAGGGGTCGAGGCGATGGTGACGGAAAAGACCGGTCTGCTGCTCGATCCATATTTTTCGGCCAGCAAGATCGCATGGATCCTGGACAATGTTGTGGGCGCGCGCGCGCGGGCCGAGGCCGGGGATCTGCGCTTTGGCACCATCGACAGTTTCCTGATCTGGCGGCTGACGGGTGGGCGGGTGCATGCAACCGACGCCACCAATGCTTCGCGCACCATGCTCTATAATATCGCCGATGGCGCGTGGGATGATGCGCTGTTGGCGTTGTTCAACATCCCGCACAATATGCTGCCGGATGTGCGCGATTGCGCCGCTGATTTTGGCCACACCGAAGCCGATTTGTTTGGCCGTGCCATCCCCATTTGCGGCGTGGCGGGCGATCAGCAGGCGGCGACCGTCGGGCAGGCCTGTTTCAAACCCGGCATGATGAAGGCGACCTATGGCACCGGCTGCTTCGCGGTTTTGAACACGGGGGCGACGCGCGTGACGTCACGTAACCGGTTGCTGACAACAATCGCCTATCAGCTTGACGGGGTGACAACCTTTGCGCTGGAAGGCTCGATCTTTGTGGCGGGGGCGGTGGTGCAATGGCTGCGCGACGGGCTTGGGGTGATTAAGGATGCCAGGGAAACGCAAGCGTTGGCTGAAGGGGCGGACCCCTCGCAGCGGGTCTATGTGGTGCCCGCTTTTACCGGCTTGGGTGCGCCCTATTGGGATGCGGAATGCCGCGGTGCGGTGTACGGTCTGACCCGCAATACCGGACCGGCTGAATTGTCGAAAGCAGCGCTTGAAAGTGTGGCCTTTCAAACCCGCGATCTGATGGAGGCGATGCGCGCGGATTGGTCAAGCGCG
>JAADIC010000333.1 GCA_013151535.1 Alphaproteobacteria bacterium
GGATTCAAGGGGGAATGTTGTCTGGCCATGTCACGTCAAACCGATAAACCGGAAAACCGGTTTATCGGTGAAGCGACCACCGGGATAACAAGGCGTGAGCGCCAGCAATGCCCGGCGCATTCCAACGCCAGACCCGCCAAAACGCAAAACGCCCACCGGTCAGGGCGGGCGTTTGCAGGGGTTTAAGGCGAATTCAATGTGTTTGGATTTGCCTGGCGGCGCTTACTGCCAGGTGGTGTAGCCCAGCTTCAGTTTCTTGACCGCACCACCGACGATGGCGTTGACGCGGAACTGGCTGATCCGGCCGGCATTGGTTTTCATGCAGACATAAGAGCCAACCGGGATGTGGTTCAGCTTGACCCGGTTATAGGAGAAACTTGCAACCGAGCAGCCAGCAAACCCGCGGTTCGACCGATTGCCAACCGCCATCATCGCACCATTGCGCGGCTTGAGAAACCGCTTGGTGGGGGTCACGGCCTGAAACCAGATATCCGCGCCGGGGCCACCGATGGTGCCATTGTCGAAATTGGCGGTATAGGTCTGTTTCAGATTGATCGGACCGGTGGAAAAGGTGACCGGAACCGGGGCTGGTACAGGGACCGGGGCGGGTGTCGCACCAGAGCTTGACAAAATGGCGATGGCGGCGGCGCCGATGAACAGGGCAAGAATTTCATCATCTGTCAGGGCGGCGGCGGGGCTGGCTGTCAGGCCAGTCAAAGCGATGGCGGAAGCGGCGATTGTTGCTGTGATCTTGGTTTTCATTTTCTTTGTCCCTTTAAGGTGTTTTGGGCCTCGGCCCTGTTGGTTTATGTGGCGGCTTTCTGGGTGCGATCCGGGTTGTCCGGGGCAGCTTGTGATGCCGATGAACCAACATTGGCCGAGGCCCTGAATGATAGGCAATTTCGGGCGTGTGATATGTAATAACAGGAATGAATTCAGGAGGTTAGATAGGGTGAACCTCTTCACCGGATTGTCGATACCACGCGAAAACCAGTGGTGTGTCATGCGATAACATCGCCAATTCACGGGTGTTTCACCCCTTCATTCCAGCAAAAGGAATCGCTCCTAAGCCAGCATTTGCTCCAGATCACCCAGCAGATCCTCGATCCGCTCGATCCCGACCGACACCCGGATCAGGTTTTCTGGTGTGCTCGTCATATCATTTTCGCTGGATTTGCGATGCTCGATCAGGCTTTCAACCGAGCCAAGCGAGGTGGCGCGCTTGAAAATCCGCGCCTTTTGCACCCGCGCAATCGCCTGCGCGCGCCCTCCGGGCACCTGAAACGACAACATGCCACCGTAGCCCCCGCGCATCTGGCGGCTGGCGATCTCGTGACCCGGAAAACTTTGCAGCCCCGGATAATGCACCGCCTCCACATTGGCGTGCATGTGCAGATAACGCGCCACTGAAAGCGCGTTTTCACAGGCGCGGGGCACCCGCAGAAACAGGGTCTTGATGCCGCGCGTCAACAGATAGGCGTCAAACGACCCCAGCACCGCCCCGCCATAAAGCCGATGGGCGCGGATGCGCTGCCACAGCTCGCTGCCGCTGTCAGCACTCACCAGAATACCGGCCAGAACATCCGAATGCCCGCCCAGATATTTGGTGGCCGAATGGCAGACCAGATCGGCCCCCAGTTCAATCGGGCAACTCAAAACCGGCGTGGCGGCGGTGCTGTCCACAGCCAGCAAAGCGCCGCCTGCATGGGCAATGCGCGCCGCCTCGGCGATATCTGTCACCGCCCATGTGGGATTGGCCGGGGTTTCGAGCCAGACCAGACGGGTATCGCCCTTTGCAACTATCGCCTGAAGCTGGCCCAGATCGCCTGCATCGAAATAATCCACCCCAAGCCCGCGTTCAGCCGCGAAACTATCGAGCCACATCAGAACACCGTGGTAAATCACCTTGGACACGGCCACCCGATCACCGGATTTCAGCGCCTGAAACGCCGCCGTGCAGGCCGCAAGACCAGACCCGAAGGCCAGCGCGTCCTGCCCACCCTCAAGCGCGCAAACCACCGCTTCAACATGGCGCTGGTTTGGCCCGTGATCGCGGATATAACTGCGCCCGTCGGGCAATTCATATTCCGCCCCGCGCTCGTAATTGGTTGAAAGCTGGATGCCCGGCACCAGCGCCCCGGTGCCCGCATCGGTCATGCCAAGCGCCTGGGCGGCGATGGTTTCGGGATGGGCGGAATTTGGCAATTTGCGGCGCATAGGATGTCTCCGGGCTGAATTTGCGCTTACACTATCTTTTCTGGCCGGATTGGCCAGTACAGAACGCTTGAACCTTTGCGGCCCCGGTGTCAGGGTTCCAAAACTCAATTGACGAGGTCCAAAATGGCGCAAGGCCCGCTTTCAGGCATCAGGATCGTTGAAATCGCCGGTCTCGGCCCAACGCCGTTCACCGCCATGACTTTGGCCGATATGGGGGCGGAAATAATCCGCATCGAGCGGCCGAACAGCACGCATCTGCTGGGGCTGGATTATGACATCCTTAACCGCGGGCGCGGCTTTGTTGAGCTTGATCTGAAAGACAGCGCTGATCTGGCATCGGTCAGGCGCCTGATCGCCAAGGCTGACGGCTTGATCGAGGGTATGCGCCCCGGCGTGATGGAGCGCCTGGGGCTGGGGCCGGACGAAATGCTGGCCCAGAACCCGCGCCTTGTTTATGGCCGCATGACCGGTTGGGGCCAGAACGGGCCGCTGGCGCAGGCGGCGGGCCATGACATCAATTATATCGCGCTGTCTGGTGCGCTGCATGCCATTGGGCAAGCGGATCAACCGCTGCCGCCTTTGAACCTGTTGGGGGATTTTGGCGGCGGCGGCATGTATCTGGCTTTTGGCATGGTCTGCGCCCTGCTTGAAACCTTGCGCAGTGGTCAGGGGCAGGTGGTGGATGCAGCCATTGTCGATGGCACAGCGCATCTGATGGCGATGATCTATGGCCTGCAGCAAGGGGGGCTGTGGCAGGACCGGCGTGCGCGCAACCTGTTGGACGGGGCGGCGCATTTTTACGGAACTTATGTGTGCAAATGCGGCGGTTTTGTCGCCATCGGCGCGCTCGAGCCGCAGTTTTACGCGCTGTTGCTTGATAAAACCGGCGTTAGCAAGGCGCGGTTTCAGCCCCAACTTGATGCCCGCCAGTGGCCTGAATTAAAGGCGGAACTGGCCGCAGCATTTCGCCTGAAAACCCGCGACGAGTGGTGCGAAATCATGGAAGGTACGGACGTTTGCTTCGCCCCGGTTCTGCGCATCACCGAGGCCCCGGATCACCCTCACAACAAGGCGCGTGGCATTTTCCAGAACCATGAAGGTATCAGCCAACCGGCCCCGGCGCCGCGTTTCAGCCGCACACCGGGGGCGGTGCAGGCGGGGTCACAAAAACAGCCGCTTTCGCTGGAAGATGTGTTAACAAGTTGGAAAGCCTAGGAGATTATCATGCCATTCGTTGAAACCTATCTGGACAGCCCGACCGGCGCGAAGTTGAAGCTCTATTCCCGCATGCCCGAAGGGCGGGTGCGGGCTGCTGTGCAGATCAACCACGGCATGGGCGAGCACGCGGCGCGCTATGGCCGTTTTGCGGGTGAATTGGCGGCGGCGGGTTTCGCGGTTTATGCCCATGACCATCGCGGCCACGGCGCAACTACGGCATCAGATGCGCCGCTTGGGGTGTTTGGCGCGGCGAACGGCTTTGACCGAGTCGTGGCCGATGTGGCGGCGGTTAACACGCATATCAAAGACCGTGACCCTGAAACCCCGGTTGTGTGTTTTGGTCATTCCATGGGGTCGATCATCGCGCTGAATTTCGCGCTGCAATACCCGGATCGGGTAGCCGGACTGGCCTGCTGGAACGCCGGCGTTGAAACCGGCGCGCTGGCGGCGGCCAGCAAGGTGATTTTGGGGGTCGAAAAGCTGTTCAAGGGCCGCAATGCCGCCAGCAGCATCGCCCTCAAGCTGACATTTGAGGCCTGGAACAAAGAGTTCAAGCCCAACCGCACCGATTTTGACTGGCTGTCGCGCGACGAGGCCGAGGTCGATAAATATGTCGCCGATCCTTTATGCGGATTTGCGGTCTCCATCGGGCTGTGGCTCGACCTTTTGAAGGGGGTCTATTACGGCGCGGATGATCGCAATCTGGCCGCGTTGGCGCGCGATTTGCCGGTGCATATTCAGGGCGGGCTGGATGATCCCTGCTCCAACCGGGGCCGCGACATGGCGCATCTGGCCAAGCGGCTTAAGGGCGCGGGGTTAAGCGATGTGACCAGCATCGCACTTGCCGACCCCAGCCATGAAAGCCTGAACGAGGTCAATCGCGATCAGACCACGGCGGATTTCATCGCGTGGCTGTCAGCGCGGTTCCCTTAACTGCAAATCCCACGCGTCTGCGCGCCTTTCCACGGCACGATCACGTCAGATTTCGGCAGGCTGTCT